>CAZTES010000012.1:0-34238 GCA_964612275.1 uncultured Rikenellaceae bacterium | reverse complement strand
AGCCATGGTCCTGTCATTGAGATGTGGTCAGTGGTACATTTTCCTTTGGCTTTGAGCAGCACTTTCAGTCCTTTCAGGTCTTCTCCTTTCCATTCTTCAAACGGTTTTAACAGTTGTAAGCGCTGTGATTCGGGATTCACCTTTACTTCAATGGAGTTACCATCCTTTGCCGGTGCCAGATACCCATTGTCTTCCACGTCGAATCCTTTCACCGGAAATTCCAGTCCTTGCGGTTCATCCAGTTTCACCTTTTTCCCCTCTTCGTTTGTTAGTATATCGGTCATGGGATTGAAGGTCAGATCTCCTGCGATTGCCAGGGCTGTAACGATCTCAGGTGAAGCAACAAATGCATGGGTATTGGGATTGCCGTCATTCCGTTTTGCAAAATTCCGGTTAAAGGAGGTGATGATCGAATTTCTCCGTTCTTTATTGGCTTCGTGTCTTGCCCATTGCCCGATACAGGGACCGCAGGCATTTGCCAGGACAACCCCTCCGATATCCTCGAAAGTTTTCAGCAGTCCGTCGCGTTCAATGGTAAACCGTACCATTTCGGATCCGGGAGTAACGGTATATTCGGCTTTTGTTTTCAATTTTTTTTCTACAGCCTGCCTGGCAACGGAGGCTGCCCTGCTGATATCTTCGTAGGATGAGTTTGTACATGAACCAATCAAGCCAACTTCCAGTTTTTGAGGATAATCATTCTCCCGGACAGCACTGGCAAACTGTGAAAGTGGCCATGCTTTATCGGGTGTAAAGGGTCCGTTGATGTGTGGTTCCAGTTCCGACAGGTTGATTTCAATCAGTTGATCAAAATAGGGTTCAGGGTTTTGATACACTTCAGGATCTGCTGTAAGGTAATCGGCAATCTTCAGGGCTTCATCAGCCACATCATCTCTTTCGGTTCCACGAAGGAACTCTTCCATCTTCTTATCGAAACCAAAGAGGGATGTAGTGGCTCCGATTTCAGCTCCCATATTACAGATTGTACCTTTCCCTGTGCAGGAAATGTTCAGGGCTCCATCCCCGAAATACTCGAGAATGGAACCGGTTCCCCCTTTTACGGTCAGTATACCGGCAACTTTCAGGATCACATCTTTTGCCGATGTCCACCCGCTCAATTTGCCGGTAAGTTTAACTCCGATGATTTTTGGGGATTTCAATTCCCATGGCATATCGGCCATGACATCCACTGCATCGGCACCGCCGACTCCAATGGCGATCATTCCCAGGCCACCGGCGTTTGGAGTATGGGAATCTGTGCCGATCATCATCCCTCCAGGGAAAGCATAATTCTCAAGAATCACCTGATGGATAATTCCTGCTCCCGGTTTCCAGAATCCGATACCGTATTTGTTTGAGACGGATGCAAGAAAATCATAAACTTCCTTATTGGTTGTTTCCGCTTCATGGAGATCCCTCACTGCCCCCAGCTTCGCCTGGATCAGATGATCGCAATGGACTGTTGAAGGAACAGCTACCTTATCCTTTCCGGCTTGCATAAATTGAAGCAGCGCCATCTGCGCAGTGGCATCCTGCATTGCGACCCGATCGGGGAGGAAATCAACGTAATCCTTTCCCCGGGTATACGGTTTGTCCGGTTTCTCACCTGCCAGGTGGGAGCAGAGAATTTTTTCTGTGAGTGTCATGGGTCTTCCTAATTGTTTCCGCATGGTGTCAACCTGTTCAGGGAATCTTGCATAAACGGACCGGATCATATCAATATCGAATGCCATGGTTAAATAATTTTTGTTTTATTAGATATATCTGCAATATTAATAAAAAAAAGGCTTCTGTACCAGTCTGCATATCGATTCCGGCAGGCGACGGGGAAGCTTATCGGATAATTTAGATTTAACGGTAAAACCTGATGTGTCAGGAAATTTTCTTACTTTTATGGGGTCATTCACAATGCAGGGAAAGGGTAGGGAATAGATCGTACCTGATCCTAAACTGGTTACATACATGCCATGAGAGCAAGTTTAGTTGAAGATAATTTTCGAATATCATTTTCATCCATTAAGGCCAGTAAGGTCAGGGCTGTTCTTACCATCTGCATCATTGCCTTTGGGATCATGGCGCTGGTTGGGATCCTGACAGCGATTGATACCATCAAGCATTCAATCACCGAGCAGTTTACCAGGATGGGAGCCAATTCGTTCGTTATTGAATCGAGGGGCATGCATATTCAGATCGGCGATTCTCATCACCGGACAAAAAACCATCCCTATATATCGTATCGCGAAGCTGATGAATTTAAGGAGATATTTAATTTTCCGGGGGAAGTGTCGATTTCTGTTACAGCTTCAGGCATTGCAACTGTTAAATATCAATCAGAAAAAACCCACCCCAATATCCGGGTATTGGGAGGTGATGAGAATTATTTACATGTATCGGGACTGGAGCTCAGCAGAGGAAGAAATTTTACCGCTCAGGATGTTGAGATGAATCGTAATTTTGTGGTTATCGGATCCGACATTGTCAACTCTCTTTTTGAAGAAAATGTGGATCCGCTGAATAAAGTGATTGCGATTGGAAGTGGTAAATACAAAATTATTGGCGTGCTGGTAACCCAGGGTGCAAGTATGATGAGCAATGACAATATTTGTATTATCCCCGTAACCAATGTCAGGCAATATTTTTCACGGCCAAGCATGTCACATCGGATCAATGTTATGCCAGATGATCCGAGATTGCTGGATATTTTGACGGGTGAGGCAGAAGGATTGTTCAGGATTGTCAGAGGGTTGACAGCAAGGGATGAAACCGATTTCAACATTACCAAGAGCGATAATCTGGTGAATCTTTTAATTGAGAATATCAAGTACGTTACCCTGGCGGCTACATTAATCGGTGTGATCACCCTCTTTGGAGCGGCCGTTGGTTTGATGAATATCATGCTTGTCTCGGTCACGGAACGAACGCGGGAAATTGGCATCAGAAAAGCAATTGGTGCAAAACGAGCAACAATCAAGCAGCAATTTTTATTTGAAGCCATTTTGATCGGTCAGTTAGGGGGAGCATTTGGTATTATCCTTGGAATACTGATCGGGAACCTGATGTCTCTGTTAATGCATTCATCGTTCTTTATTCCCTGGCTTTGGATCTTTACCGGAGTTGCCGTCTGTTTTTTTGTTGGCCTGGCGTCCGGTTATTTTCCTGCCGAGAAAGCTGCCCGGTTGGATCCGATTATTGCCCTGCATTACGAATGAAACGACCGTTAATTTACTGAAACTGATAATGCCTTATATATGAAGGAGTTAATTGTTGAGAAGAGTTTTTCCACACCCGAGGTTAATTTTAACCCGAAAACCGGAGAATTCAAACTGGGAGGAAGGTCGATACCCGAAAATCCGGATGATCTCTATATGATGATGCTTGAATGGATCCACGAATATTTCAAAGATCCGTGCGATCTTACACGGGTAGTGGCTAAGCTTGAGTATGTAAACAGCGGGTCATCCAAATTTCTGCTGGAAATATTCAGGATCATGAAGCGATATCACGACCAGGGGAATGAATGTGTTGTCGATTGGTATTATGAAGAAGAGGATGAACGAATCATGGAGTTGGGAACCCATTATGCATCAACTACTGATCTCCCATTCAATATGCACGTTATACATTAAAAAAAGGGAGGCTGTATCATTAGCATCTGTCTGATACAGCCTCTTTAATATACTGTTTATTACCGGATTCGGTTACACGATTTTCTGGAAATCTTCGAATCAGGCTAACAATTTTTCAATCAGGTCAATCACCCTGCAGGAATATCCCCACTCATTATCATACCATGAAAGTATTTTAATGGTTTTGCCACTGACCATGGTTGACTGGGCATCAAAGATGGAGGAGTGAGGATTATGAACGACATCAACGGAAACAATGGGATCCTCAGTATATTCAAGGATGCCTTTCATTGGTCCTTCTGCAGCCTTTTTCATGGCGGCATTTACCTCCTCTTTGGTCACTTCCACTTTCAGGTTAGCAACCAGGTCGACTATTGAGCCGGTTGGTGTAGGTATACGAATCGCCATGCCATCTATTTTCCCTTTCAGGTCAGGTATGACTATCCCGACAGCTTTGGCAGCACCGGTGGTTGTTGGTATCTGGGATACTGCAGCAGATCGTGCTCTTCTGAGATCGGAATGCGGGTAATCCAGCAACCTCTGATCATTTGTATAGGCATGGATCGTGGTCATAAATGCGTTTTCTATACCAAAGGCATCGTTCAGTACCTTTGCAACGGGAGCCAGACAGTTAGTGGTGCAGGAGGCGTTGGAAATGCACTGATCTTCACGTTTCAGTTCTTCGTCGTTGACTCCCAGGACAATGGTTTTGTCAATGGTATCCTTCGCCGGAACGGTGAGGATCACTTTCTTAGCCCCGTTTTTCAGGTGATCGCCATACCCTCCTTTTTCACTCGCCTTTTGCCTGAATATCCCGGTCGATTCAATAACAATATCGGGTGTCTCTGCCCAGGGAATATTAGCCGGTTTTTTTTCTGCTGAAACCTTTACCGGTTTTCCGTTTACTATGATCCCGTTGTCATCGTAGCTTACCGTTCCATCAAACCGCCCTTGCGTGGAATCATATTTTAGAAGGTGAGCCAGTGTTTTGTTATCGGTGAGATCGTTGATCCCCACAACTTCCAGGTTGGATCTTTCAAGAGCTACCCTGTAAACCATCCGACCAATCCGACCAAAACCATTTATTGCAACTTTTATTTTTGACATGGTAATAAGTATTTTTGGTTAGTAAAATGCAGTATAAAAATAGAGATTAATACGCAAATAGTCAAAAAATTGAATCATAAATAAAGTCCTGGAAAAACTTTGTCAGATCAGTTTTTTGGCTTGTTAGAACGAGTCTTCAAAAGGTTGAGCCTCTCTATCCCTCTCTTTCATTTTCGGGTCCACGACCTTGCCAAAACGATAACTGACAAACAGGGCTGGAAAGATCTGCTGGTTATCCTCGGTAGCCATAATGGGCACCTTTTTCGGATAGGCATCGATGGTGGCTCCCAATTCAATGGAATGTAAGAGCCGGTCGTATTTACTGTACTCAAAAGTTACCCCGACTTTACCATAGAGACCGGGGAGAAATTTGATTTCATCAAATCCTTTAAAAAAGGAAGCCCTGCTATAGATATCCAGTGGCCCATGGATGTTATCATTGAATTTTTCAATCTCGATCTCAAAGGTGCTCTGTGAGACCTGGACAAGCCGTTCGTAATAGATGGGTTTGTAAAATCCGAAGGATGGGCCAAAGGAGATAAAGCGACGTATGGAAATACCTCCCCTGTCGATCTTCCTGAACATTTCATGTTGAAACCCGTAACCTACTCTCAGGTTAAAAAAGAGATTCTTCTTCCCAAAAACAAATCCTTTTGTATTCGGAAAATAGGGATTCGTCGTTTTGTATTCCTTGGGGTGTTTGATGTTGTTGAAGTCTACTTCAATCAGCCGTTTGTTGAGGTAGTTGACCCGCTTACCATACCGGTACCCCAATCCCCAGCCTGTGGAATTGAGGAAAAGACCAACCGATTGCTCGTTCCGGTAAAAGATCCGCTGCTGCTCATCAATTTCCCCCTGTCCTGATATTCGGGGAACAATAAACAACAATCCCACTAGAATCAATACGGTCTTTTTCATGGATAGAATAAAACGTTACTCAAGCAAAGGTACCAAAAAGCATTTACTTAAGAAACATCATCGGGGTGGGTGCAACCAGGGGAACTAAACGATCTCTTCCGGTTGCTCTACATCAGCCTGGCTATATGCTGGACAGACCTCTCTGTTACATGAAGAGATAATGGTGCCAAGAAATAGACACAGGGCTATTATGACAACTATTTTTTTCATGGATGAATAAATATGAACTGTTTTATAACATGTGAAAAAAACAAATATATACTATTTCGATGTAAAAACAAACAGGATATGATATTTAACAATAATTTATATTCAATTCCTGAGAATGAAACGTTGCTACCCTCCTTTCTGGTATACTCAGGCTGACAGAAAAAATATTGAACCCGGGTAAAGCTGCATTCACCGGAAGGATTTGCTCCTCCCGGTGAATGCAGTTGATAAAGATTTCCTTCCGTTTGTTATTTAGAAAGGGTTTATAACGATCGCTTATAATTCAGGCAATCTACCCGGAGTCCAGACAATACCGGCACTTTCAAGTTCGCCTTCCAGGGCTTCAAGGTCATGACGGATCTGGTTCACTTTAGCATGAACCTCAACAAACTCTTCCTGAACGATATCATATGCATCGATTGAGTTTTGTGTCAGGTAATTGAACGATCTTGAGCTCATTCCATAAACCCGGTTCATAAGGCTGGTTGGTGGATTCTCATTCCGGCTACTGATGGTCCGGTCACCATTAAATACCAGCATTACTGCATCCAGTTCCTTCTTCAGCCCGGTCGCTCTGGCCATCCATTCAGGATTAGAATCCGGAGTTGTGAACAGTACCTGCCTGATACTGGCCACCCGGGTTACATACTCATTTGTAGCGAAGAGGGTACCCTGTACTTTTGCAGAGAGGATGGCAGCTTTTTTCTGAAGTTCAACAATCTCTTCTCTTCTCTCATTGGACACCGGTAGGGTTGCCTTGTTCAGTGGAACCACCTTGAATTCAACCGGGCCGGCCAGTTCGGTGATTTCACCGCGGACATTTTCAGATAGTGAAACCTGATAAGTTCCGGGAAGGACATGGAATCCCCCTCCGCCGTACCGTCTGCCACCGCCTCTGCCCATCGGATTAAACTCCTGGGTGTTAACAGGACGGGGTACCTGGTAGGAGAGGTTCCATGTTGTCCGGCTTACCCCCCGTCTGGCTCTTTGGGGAAGCCGGCTAACCACGTTGCCCTCCATATCTTTAATGGTAAACATCAGGTAGGAAGGTTCCTCATTATCTTCAGCCCTCAATTCGTCCCAGCTCGGATAGGGAACGGGTTTCCCCGCTTTAATAAGCTCCCTTTCTTTTCTTTGCCGTTCCTGCTTCAGGGTTGATATACCTTCCTTAAGATAGTAAGTAAAGGTTGCACCATAGTCCGGGTTTTCTGCTGCAAAGTAAGTTGATCCCTGGCTGCCTTTCCCTCTCTTCCGGACAAACATCAAAGCATCCTTTACCGGGAAAATATCTGCATCTTTCTTCAGAATATCGGGTGTAAAAATGCGCAGGGGTGTATAATCGTCGAGGATATAAAATCCCCTTCCGAATGTAGCGATCACCAGATCAACTTCTCTGTCCTGGGTAACGATGTGTCTCACCGGGATGGTGGGCAATCCTGATTTTAACTGTACCCATTCCTTCCCTCCATCGATCGTGACGAACAGTCCAAATTCGGTGCCGGCAAAGAGAAGGTTCTCCTTTTCTTTATCTTGTGCGATACAATGTACGGTACCATTTGCGGGGAGGTTGGCAGAGATGGAGGTCCAGGTCACTCCTTTATCGGTGCTCTTGAGAATGTAAGGTTTAAAATCGTCTTTTTTTCGGTTATCAAAGGAGGCATACACTACATTCGGATCGTGACGGGATGCCAGGATGTGGCTAACGTATGTCATTTCCGGGATGCCCGGAAAGGAGGCAATTTTTTTCCATGACCCGCCTGCATCCTCTGTAACCTGTATCAGTCCATCGTCTGTTCCGACATAGACCAGGTCTTCCTGGAGGGGTGATTCGTCGAGAGCGACGATTGTTCCAAAGAGGGAAGTAGAGGCATTTTTTGCCACCGCATCCACACTCCATACTTTCCCCATGACCGGCAGCGTATTCCGGTCAACCTGGCGTGTCAGGTCATCGCTGATTACTTTCCAGGATTCCCCCCGGTCGTCACTCCTGAACAGTTTGTTCGCGGCAAAATAGATCCTGGTGTGTGAATGGGGACTGATGATAAGGGGGGCATTCCAGTTCCATTTATAGGTATATTCCCCTTTTCTGGGATCAGGCTGAATACCAATGCTCTCACCGGTTTTCTTGTCGTAACGTACCAGATAGCCATATTGGGATTCAGCATAAATGACATTGGGATCAGTTGGGTCGACCTGTGACCAGAATCCATCGCCACCATTGGTAACGAACCAGTCATCATTCACCACACCTGATGAACTGGTGTTCCTCGATGGTCCACCCATGCTGTTGTTGTCCTGGGTCCCTCCATAAACATTATAGAACGGATAATCGTTATCGACAGCAACACGGTAAAACTGGGTGACAGGAAGGTTGCATTTGAAGATATAGTTTTCTCCATCATCAAAGGTTTCATAGATACCTCCATCTCCTCCGATCAGGAAGTGCCGGGTATCATCCGGATCAATCCACAGTGCATGATCATCCACATGCCTGTTCCTAAGCCCAACTCCGGTCCAGGTTCTTCCACCATCGACTGTTACCTGTGTTCGTGT
Organism: uncultured Rikenellaceae bacterium; assembly: GCA_964612275.1. Classification (GTDB taxonomy): domain Bacteria; phylum Bacteroidota; class Bacteroidia; order Bacteroidales; family VadinHA17. The sequence continues at coordinate 25,824 of CAZTES010000012.1, read as the reverse complement.
TTCAACGGAATAGACCTTATCTTCATCTTTCGGATCACAAAAGATCTCGTTGTAGTATTGAGGGCTGCCTGATACATGGGAACTCATTTTCTGCCATGTTATGCCACGATTGATGGTACGGAAGAAACCACCGCTTTCATCGGCTGCTTCAATAATGGCATAAAGATAATCCGGGTTAACCGGGGAAATAGCCAGCCCGATCGCTCCGACATCTCCTCCCGGAAGGCCTGATTTTAATTGTTCCCAGGTTTTTCCGCCGTCGGTTGTTTTGTAAATGGCCGATTCCGGACCGCCGTCGATTTTTGTAAACACGTGGCGTCTCCGCTGATGGGCGGCTGCATAAATGACGTTGGGATCTCTCGGGTCCATAACAATATCGCTCACACCCGTGTGTTCACTGACGGTGAGCACAGCTTCCCAGGTTTTTCCGCCGTTGGTGGTTTTGTACAAACCCCGCTCTCCACCAGGTCCCCACACAGACCCTTCAGCAGCAACATAGACAATGTCGGAATTGGTTGGATCAACAATGATCTCACCAATGTGTTGGGATGTTTTTAATCCCATGTTTTTCCAGGATCTTCCTCCATCAATCGATTTATATACACCATCTCCATACCCGAGGGCACGCTGGCTGTTGTTCTCACCGGTTCCTGCCCACACCACATAATGATTGCTGGGATCAATGACAACACAGCCAATGGAATAGGATCCGTAATTATCAAAAATCGGTGTCCATGTTGTTCCATTATTCACTGTTTTCCAGATGTGCCCGGATGCAACAGCGACATAATACTCACTGTGATTGTCCGGGTTAACCGCAAAGTCACCGATTCTGCCCGAGGTAAATGCCGGTCCGATGCTTCTGAACCTTAACCCGGAAAATGTGGATGAGGAGAGCGAGCTCTTTGCAGCCGGCTCCTCTTTTTTTCGTTGCGCTTCAAGGGTTGTTGAAGCAAGTAAAAATACCATTGCCAGAAGAATGCTGCATATTGCAACACTTCGGCTGTGTGAATAAATTTTCATAGCGGTTCTTTTTTTAAGTTTATTTTGATGACAAGATAGAATTCTTTAATGACATAGCATATGCCAAGCAACACCTTGATGACACAATCCCTTGCCCGGAATGAACAGAAGGGGTTGTATCAAATTTGAGACAACCCCTTCTGTTTATGCATCATTCCGTTCAAGCCAACCGGGCGGTTTTATCTCCGCATCACTTGATCAGGATTTTTTTAAATTTCATCTGGTCTCCTTCGGTGACCCGGATGAAATACAAACCCGGAGGCATGTTGGAAATATCAACCGATTCATCCCTGGATGAAGATACCTGGATGCGATCCTTGTAAACGATCTGCCCATGGATGTTCATGATATCAACATCAACAAGCTTGCCTTCTTCAACACCCACTCTGAGCATGAATTGTCCGTTATTCGGATTGGGATAAACTGCTATGAACGAACCGCTCTGTAATTCTTTAATGGAAGAGGGATCATCCATAGTAGTAAAGGTGAAGCTGCTCAGTACAGTGGCATTATCAAAGGCATCCTCTACAGGAGCTATGGCTATATAATACACTTGAGTGTACGTAAGATCTGCATCAGGAGTAATGGTAATCATTTCCTTACCCGCATCAATTGTAGCGGTGAATGCTACATCCGCTCCTGCATCATCGGTCTCCTTGAAAGTGATGAGCGTGGCAACATTGGCATCGGTAATTTCACTGTCATCAGTATTCCGGATTGCTTCATCAAACGTAATGGTTATGGTTGCATCCACTGCCACATCCGTTGCAGCGTTGTCCGGAACAGAAGTGAATACCGGTGCAACCTGGTCAGCCACCGCCGTGAAGGTGAAACTGGAAGCGGTCATGGCATTTTCATGGACATCTTCAACTGCAGCAATGCCCACATAATATACCTGTAAAAAGTCAAAATTGGCATCCGGTACGATGGTAATGACCTCCTTTTCAACATCGATGGTTGCCGTAAATGCAACATCGGCGCCTGCATCATCGGTTTCCTTGAGAGTGATGAGCGTGGCAACGTTTGCATCCGTAACCTCACTGTCATCAAGGTTCCTGATGGCTTCATTGAATGTGATGACTATGGATGCGTCGATGGCTACCTCCACATCCGTATCGGCCGGAACGCTGGTGAAGGATGGTGCCGTCAGGTCAACAATATCATCTGCAGATATCGGTAAGATCTTATCACCGAATTCATCGTGCCCGATCCCGATGACACCGATCGTCTCATTAAGTGTGGCTGTGTAGGCATAGATCTTATTATCCACGACCAGATCGCCTGATCCGTCATTAATTGTGAATTCTCCATAATCGACGTTAATATTCACTACGTCAGCACTGACGATTTTAACCAGCACTCCTTCGTAATCTTCACCGTAGGTACCGGTGGTAATTACTGTTGCTTCAGGCAGGGTGTTCCCGGAGGAGTTGACCACGAGGTTTGATACGGTATGTAATTCCGTTTCACTGCTTCCCGAAGTGGTGTATTCGGCAACGTCTGCATCCAGGGTAACATTATCCCCAACGGCGATCAGATTCACAGCATCGTAGTCGTAACCCATGATCCCGTTCCAGGCCCCCGCTCCGTCCTGCAACCAGAAATTGCCATCATCGATTGCTGTTACTATTCCCGTGACCTGGACTCGTTGCCCGGCATAGTCACTCGCATCAGGAGCCGTCATGGTGGACTGAATGTCATATATACTTGGTGTGGCAATGATGGTAAAGGTTGGGCTTTCACCAAAAATCAGCGGATCGCCTACATCAATGACCCTGACTTTATAGAGATCACTGGCCCATGCATCCGTAGGAATGGTAAGGGTTTCGCTTCCGTCGGATGGAGTATTTGCGAGCTGGGTAACCCATTCTGCTTCAAGAGGATCCCATGCATCAATATTCACGGTGGTCACATTGGCTGAATACCATTCTACGGTAGCCTCGTCCCCGGCATAATAGATCTCTCCACCTTCCGGTACCTCAACATAAATCTCCTTACCGGCTGCATCAATGGTTGTAAAGGTGATGCTTTCACCTATGAATGCATTATCCATACCATCTTCAACCGGAGCAATGGCAACATAGTATACCTGGTTGTTATCCAGGTAAGCATCCGGAACCAGCGTGATCACTTTTTTATTGGCATCAATGGTTGCAGTAAAAGCAACATCGGCACCGGAAGCGTCGGTTTCTTTAAACGTGAGTAGGCTGCTGACATTGGCATCGGTAATTTCCGAGTCATCGATATTGCGCACCGGTTCGTCGAATGTAATGGTGATTGCTGATGTAACAAATACACCCGTAGCAGCATCCAGAGGATCAAAGGTTGCCACCGGGGGATCAGTGTCGGGACCAAGGATCTGGATATTGTCCATGGCAATGTCTTCGTCACCGGCGCCAAGATTGAAAATTATCTTGATGTCGATCTCATCTCCCAGTTCCCCAATTTGTAACATAAAGGGAGTAAAAGTACTTGTGATTTCGGTTCCGTCCCCGGTTCCGTCAAAATCGGTATCAATCAAAGGAGCGGAGTTATATTGACTCCCGTCATTTTCAATATACAGAAGGTCTTTAAACGTTCCAGAGTTGTCGATATCATATAAGATATGGACATAATCCAGGTCATCCCAGTCCTCCTTACCATCTGTGGCCTCGTCCTCAGCAAGATAGATGCTGAAGTACAGCTCACCCAGACCTGAAATATCAATGTTTTCGATGTTTAATTCGACCGGTAAGGTCTCTCCTTCTGCATCGATGTCCTGGGCCGCAAAATAATAACTACCCAGTACATTCAAGAACTCAACAGCGGTGCCAATATCAGATCCATTCGTTCTTAGAAAATAATCAGTGTAACCATCAGAAAATTCGGTGATGCTGGTAGTATACCCGCCGGCAGATTCAAAATCAAGTGTCCAGAATGGTGTTTGTGCTTTGAGCCCAATCATACTGAACAGTATGGCGATGCCCAGAACAGAAATCGTTTTGAAGAGTAGAGTTTTTTTCATATGCATAGATTTTAGGTTAATAATAAAATTCATTCGTCTGGAAAATTAGAGGGACTAAAGGTAATGATTGTAGCAGAAAAATGGAAGGGAACGGGGGGGATAAGTTTTTCAACGAAGCAGATTGTTAATAACGAATTCCCGTGAGCAATAGCTTACTTCTTTGTTTTCAATCAAATAACCGGATATGTTAGAAAACCGGTCGGATTGCCCTTGTTGAAAAGTAACAATTTCGTAATATTGCGCTTTCAACCAAACGCAGCACAATCATGATTGACACCCTCTTATCTCACCGATCTGTAAGGCAATATAAGCCCGATCCGATTGATGATGGATTATTGGACCGGTTGCTCGAAGCCGGTACCCGGGCATCAACAACCGGAAACATGCAGGTATACAGCATGATCGTTACAAAAGATGAGGCAATCAGGAAGCAGCTCTGGGAAGCGCATTTCAAGCAGGATATGGTACTGCAGGCACCGGTTCACATCACCTTTTGTGCCGATTTCAACCGGTTCAACAAATGGTGCAGGCAGCGAAACGCCAATCCTGGATACGATAATTTCCTCTCCTTTTTCACGGCTGCGATTGATGCCCTGCTGGTATCCCAGAATGTATCACTGGCAGCTGAAGCACACGGACTGGGTATCTGCTACCTGGGTACAGCCACTTACATGGCAGACCGGTTGATCGAGATCCTTCACCTTCCGGAGGGAGTGGTTCCGGTTGCTGCGATTGTAGTGGGGTATCCCGATGAAGATCCCGGACTGACCGACCGGCTTCCAATGAAAGGAGTGGTGCATCACGAGACATACCATGACTATTCGGAAGAGGATATTGATGCGATCTATACTGATAAGGAATTGTTGCCTGAGACTGCAGACCTGCTGGAGGAGAATCAGAAAGAGACCCTGGCGCAGGTCTTTACCGACAACCGCTATACGAAAAAGGACAACATTTTTTTCTCAAAACAGTTTTTGGAAGTGATCCGGAAACAGGGATTCATGCATCACGGGGAGGAGGAATAAACGAAAATATCCCGGTACCAGTTTGGCCCCTTCAATCGGTCAGGCCGGCTCCCACAGAACCGACGCACAGTCCAGCCCTGTGAAATAAGGCTTTGCATTTGCGGTAATACCGCTATTTCACAGGGCCAGCGGTCGGACTGTAATATTTATCCTTGTACCGTCTGACCCATTCTGGGGTCTGACGGATGGGGCTTAATGCCAAATCGGCCGGACCGTTCCTAAATCCGTAAACCCCTGCCTGCCGGTTCACCTGCCGGAGGCATGGCAGGCAGGGGGTTGGGGTTGAATTATTCTGTTTGCAGCACTAATATTCATCTTCAACCTCGAAATCAACACCCAGCTGTTCTGCTACTTCCTTCAGATCTTTCTGAATACCCGGCAGGACATTGATGCCCTCCTTTCTGATCCGTTTTTCCGCTTCCCGTTCTATGTCACCCGGGATCAGAACCTTTTTCCCTTTGATGGGTTTTGCATTCCGGAAGGTTGTTATCCACTGGTCCATCCTTTCTTTGAATTCTTTGGCAGGCATAAATCCATCGATTCGTATGGCTCCGAAAAGGTGCCCCATTCCTTTTCCGACCTGTATTTCAGGCATGGGCATAAAGGCGAGGTTTGGGGGGATAAAGGGGCCGAAGTTTGCACCCGACAGCACACCGCTGAGAATATCGACAATGGCAGCCATTGCATATCCTTTATGGCTTCCGTGCTCCAGGTCGCTTCCAAGCGGCAACATGGCCCCCCCTTTGGTTAGGATATCCGGATCGGATGAAGGATTGCCCGCTTTGTCCTGGACATATCCCAGCGGGATCTCTTCCCCCTTTTTTGCAGCCACCGCCAGTTTCCCCCTGGCAATGGGCGTGGTAGAAAAGTCGGCAACGAAAGGCGGCTCTTCCCCCGCCGGTATGGCAACGGTGATGGGGTTTGTACCGAGCAACCGGCTTATTGAATTTGCCGGTGCAACAAGGGGATTGGCATTGGTCATGGATATCCCGATCATATCGCACTCAAGCGCCATCATTGCATAGTATGCTCCAATGCCCAGGTGGTTTGAATTTCTTGTTGCCACCCAGGCTGTGCCCGTTTTCCGTGCTTTCGAGATCACGATCTCCATCGATCGGTGCGCTGCAAGCATACCAATCGCTCCGTCGGCATCCACAACTGCGGTTCCCGGGCTTTCATGAACAATCCTGATGTCCGGTGTCGTATTGATCCGGTTTGCCTTCCATAGCTCGTAATGATCCTTGATGCGGATCATCCCATGAGAAGGAAGTCTCCGTAATTCAGCCCTCAGAAAGACATCGGAAATGGCACCAGCATCTCCCGGACTGCATCCCATTTTTTGAAAAAGGGTTGTAGTGAATTTTTTCAGGTACTCGTAAGTATACATGGTTATAACTGTTATATCAGGGTCAGTAAATGCATGCTGTATTGAATTAATCCAACTCTTCCAGAGGTGGATCGATCTGGTCAGGGATGTAAAAGTAGTAAAAATGCCGGTTGGGTGGGAAATAATGGAATAAATCAACCAGAAATGGGGCGATAAATGATTAGTTAATTATATTTGTTTGATCATTTCAAAAACAATCCATCGTTCTATGGTAAACATTGAGGTGAACCAGAAAGTGGCGGCAACCCTTGGTTTGGAACCCCAGGAATACAAAGAGATCCGGAAGATACTCAGACGGAAACCCAATTTTACGGAATTGAGCATTTATTCGGTAATGTGGTCTGAACATGCATCCTATAAAAATTCGATCAAATGGTTAAAAACATTACCGCGTAAGGGGAAGCATTTATTGGCTGAAGCTGGCAAAGAGAATGCCGGGCTGGTGGATATAGGCAACGATCTTGCCTGTGCATTCAAAATAGAATCCCATAATCATCCCTGTGCTGTGGAGCCTTACCAGGGTGCAGCAACCGGTGTGGGAGGCATCAACCGGGATATTTTTACAATGGGTGCAAGACCTGTAGCCCAGCTCAATTCACTCCGGTTTGGGAACCTGTCGCTCGAACGGACCAAATACCTGTTGAAAGGTGTGGTAAAGGGTATTGGCGATTATGGGAACTCATTTGGAGTGCCGGTTGTTGGGGGCGAAGTCTATTTTGACCGCTGTTACAACAGTAACCCCTTGGTAAATGCCATGTCTGTTGGGATCATGAAAAGAGACTGCATGATTTCAGCTGTTGCAAAGGGTATCGGTAATCCCGTCTATATCGTTGGATCTTCAACAGGAAAAGACGGTATTCATGGTGCAACCTTTGCATCTGCAGATATTACAGAAGATTCTGCCAATGATATCCCCTCGATTCAGGTGGGTGATCCGTTTCAGGAAAAGTTGCTGCTTGAAGCAACCCTTGAATTGAATAAGACAGGAGCTGTCATTGGGATGCAGGATATGGGAGCAGCCGGCATCATCTGTTCAACATCCGAAATGTCAGCCAAAGGGAACCATGGCATGAAGATAGACCTTGATAAAGTGCCCCTTCGCCAGCAGAACATGGAACCGTTCGAAATCCTGCTCTCCGAATCGCAGGAACGAATGCTGGTGGTTGTTAAAAAAGGGAGGGAAAAGGAGGTGGAGGAGATCTTTCATAAGTGGGACCTGAATTGTGTCATTATCGGTGAGGTAATCAAAGAAGATAAACTCTTTTTTTACAGGTACGATACTCTGGTTGCTGAAGTCCCGGCAAAAAGCCTTGTGCTGGGAGGTGGGGCTCCGGTGTATAACCGGGAATACAGGGTCCCGGCATATTACAAGGAGACGAAAAAATTTCCCATTGGTGAACTTGAGGAACCGGAGGAGATAAAGGAAGTAATGCAAACCCTCCTGAGGCATCCGAATATTGCATGTAAAAAATGGGTGTATGAACAATATGATACCATGGTCGGAACCAATAACATGAGCACCAATTTCCCCTCGGATGCCGGACTGGTTAATATAAAAGGGACACGGAGTGCCCTGGCAGTGACCGTAGATTGTAATTCGCGGTATGTTATGGCGGACCCTGACATTGGTACCCAGATCGCCGTATCGGAAGCAGCCAGAAACATCATTTGTAGTGGCGGTGAACCCCTCGCTATTACAAATTGCCTGAATTTTGGCAATCCCTATAATCCGGAGGTATACTGGCAGTTTGTTCAGGCTATCAAAGGCATGAGTAAAGCATGCCGGAAATTTGAAACCCCTGTAACCGGTGGAAATGTTAGCTTTTATAACCAGGCATCAATCGACGGAAAGATCGAACCGGTATTTCCAACACCTACCATCGGGATGCTGGGCTTGCTGAAGGAAAAAAATAACCAGATGTCGATGGCATTCAGTAATAAAGGCAACATGATCTACCTGATAGGCAGGTCGCAGAATGACATTGCCTCATCCCAGTACCTGATCTCCTGTCATGGAATAGAAAACTCTCCACCGCCACATTTTGACCTGGATGTCGAATACAAGGTTCAACAGGCAGTAAAAGACCTTATCCGTTTCAGCCTGGTCCGGTCAGCACATGATGTGTCTGAAGGTGGATTGTTCATTACCCTGGTGGAGTGTGGAATACCCAGAAGCCTGGGATTCGATATAACAACAGATGCTGAAATTCGAAAAGATGCTTTTCTTTTTGGCGAAGCTCAGGGCAGAATTGTGGTTTCTGTTGCTCCCTCAAGGGAAACAGAATTCATCGACTATATGATAAAGACTGAAGTACCGTTTTCTGTGCTTGGCCATGTCACCCGTGGAGAATGCCGGATCGATGATATTTCCTATGGATTTATTTGTGACCTCATGAAGGAATATAACTCCGCTTTGCAGGAGGCAGTTGAATAAAAGAAAGGATTTAACCCGGATTATTTCATTTTTTTTTGAATCCCTACAAACAGTTTGTGATAACTCCATACCGCAGCCCCGATAGAATAATAAAATTGGAATTGATCAGTTACTATTGTATACCGTAAACGATCGGTTAACATTGAGAATAGTTATTATTGCCATATTACTTGTTTTTTCTGCCGTCACCTTTGCACAAAAGCAAAAGGTGAAGAATCATCCGGCATACGATAAAAAACCGTTGCATTTCGGTTTTACTATCGGCATCAATACCATGGATTTTACGGTATATCATGCGGGAGATAAGTACCCGATCGATACTGCTTTCCTTTATGCCGATGTGAGTAAACTAAATCCCGGATTCAGTGTAGGAATTGTATCAAATCTCAAGCTTACCGAATACCTTGATCTCAGATTTCTGCCAGGTATCTCATTCGGACAGCGGAATCTGATGTTTTATGATATGGATAGGAAACTGGAGAATGACAATCATAAACTCGAATCTTCGTTCGTTGAATTTCCGTTGCTGGTAAAATATAAATCGAAACGGCTGAATAATTGGAGGCCTTACCTGATCGGTGGATTTACCTACCGGATAGACCTCTCAGCCCGGAAAGAATATGACCAGGGCAAAAGAGGGAAAGATGAATACGTCAGGTTGAAACGATCCGATGTGTATGGCGAGATTGGATTTGGGATCGATCTTTACCTGAAATACTTTAAACTCAGCCCGGAGTTGAAAATGGCTGTCGGATTTCGTGATATCATGGTGCATGAACCGGCAGCTGGTGTCAACAGAAAATATGCCGAATCCATCGACCGCCTCATGTCAACTCTCTGGATCCTTTCCTTTCATTTTGAGTGAATCCTTACAGGCAAAAGAGAACAGATCGCATGCAAAAGGAGATACAACTTATTCTTTCACCAAAGAATGCTTCCCATCAAGATCTCTGCAAACCTATCGTTGCCCGGGAACTGAAGATCTCGCCGGAACGGATAAAAACCATCCGTATCCTCCGCAGATCCATCGATTCCAGGGGAAAACATGTCAGGATCAACCTTCTCGTTCGGGTGTTTGTTGATGAAGAGGAGAAAAAAGCGGTTGCTGCCGAGCCAAAATATAAAGATGTGTCTGCCGGCAATGAAGTGGTCATCATTGGTTCCGGCCCTGCAGGACTGTTTGCCGCCCTGCGCCTGATTGAGCTTGGATGCAAACCGGTGATCCTGGAACGGGGAAAAGAGATCTCCGAACGCAAAAAGGATATTGCCTTGATTAGCCGGGAACATCGGGTAAATCCGGATTCCAATTATTGCTTCGGGGAGGGGGGCGCAGGAGCATTTTCAGACGGGAAACTCTATACCCGGTCGAAAAAACGAGGCGATCACCGGCGAATCCTCAATACCCTTCACTGGCATGGAGCCGCTGACTCAATCCTGTATGATGCCCATCCTCACATCGGGAGCGATAAATTGCCTGAAATCATCCGGCACATCCGGGAAATCATACGGAACGCGGGAGGAGAGATCCATTTTAATACCAGGATAACCGGGTTTGAATTAAAGAACAATAGGATTACCTGCGCTATGACAGGTAGTGGAGATAAGATAACGGGTATGGCATTCATTCTCGCAACAGGTCACTCTGCCAGAGATATATATTCATGCCTGGGCAGGATCGGGCTACCCCTGGAAACGAAATCCTTTGCGATGGGGGTACGGGTTGAACATCCTCAGTCCCTGATCGATTCAATACAATACCATGGCATGAGACGGGATGAATACCTGCCGCCGGCAATGTACAGCGTAACCCATCTGGCAGAGGGGAGGGGTGTTTACTCGTTCTGCATGTGCCCCGGCGGATTTATCATTCCTTCTGCTACTTCCGGTGAAGAAGTGGTGGTGAACGGCATGTCGCCTTCAAAAAGAAATTCTCCCTTTGCCAATTCGGGAATTGTTGTCGAGATCAAACCGGAAGATCTCGGAGAATTTCAACAGTCCGGGGCCCTGAAAGGGTTGAAATACCAACAGGTACTGGAAGAAAAAGCATGGATAGCCGGCGGGAAAAAGCAAACTGCACCGGCGCAGCGTTTGTCCGACTTTATATCAGGAAAAATCTCCAATACACTGCCTGATGCCTCCTATACTCCGGGAGTGGTTTCCTCCGACCTGTACAACTGGCTTCCCGCTTCGCTGGTGGAGCGGTTGAGGGCAGGATTCCTGGCTTTTGACCGGAAAATGAAAGGTTTTATTACGAATGAAGCCGTTATCCTGGGTGTTGAATCCAGGACATCCTCACCGGTGAGAATCCCCAGGGATCCGGCTTCGCTCAATCATCCTGCACTATCAAATCTTTTTCCCTGTGGGGAAGGTGCGGGTTTTTCCGGAGGGATTGTCTCCTCCGCAGTGGATGGGGAGAGGGTGGCGGAAAAAGTAGTGGAGAGGCTCGGATGAAAAACTCTCTACACCCCGTTAAACATGTTGCCATGCTTGTACTTGTCTCAAAAATTCATTTACTTCCGATCCACAGAATCAGCGCCCAAAGTTAATTTTACATTCTTATTTTTTTTAATTCTTCTTTCATTCGATTTAAATCGGTCATCCAGGCTTCAATGTCGTCTTCATGTTCCAGTTCGTCGTTAAGAATCTGTACAGCCATTTTATGCGTTGAATGGTCTTTACCTGCTGTAAAATCCGCTATTTCCTGATAACGCTTAATGGCACATCTTTCACCTTTTAAATTTTGTTCAAGAATTGCTTCAATGTAAGGGTCTGAAGGTTCATCATATGAACAACGAGCCAGTTTTGTCCATTCTGTTGGATTTATTACTGGTGTACCTCCTAACTGAATAATTCTTTCTGCTACTAATTCTGCATGTCCTAATTCTTCGTTGGCATGCACCAAAAGTTCGGGTTCTACTTCACTTCTCATTGGCCCTTCCATTAATCTGGCACCAATCCAATATTGATAATATGCAAGCCATTCTTCTGATAGAGCAGCATTTAACATTTCTAAAAGTTTGTCTACATCAACGGATGAGACTTTAATTGCTTCTTTTCCCATAATTATTAATTTTTAATTAAAGATACACATTTTTAATTGTTTGTCTGTTGCGCACCAGTACCGCATTAACGTTTCGCCAGTATGTGAAGTGGTGTTAAGTATGATGGTTAAAACTTGGCTTATCTATTGCAAAAATATATTTGCTAATTTTCAGAATAACAATATATTAAACCATTTAATATACTGGTTTGTTAGCAGGTTTTTACTATCGTTTTATCTTTTTACTAAAGTTTCCATGCCTTTGAAATCGAATGATTCGACCATTTTGATCACGATCAAAAACAAGGGTTTCACCTAGTTTATCATTATCCCTGATCCTTCGAAAAGTATCACCTTTAATATGTTTAAAAAATGTCATTGAATTCGCTGGAGACTCAGAGGGTAGACTAAGTGCAACTAGCTTTCCTTCCCAAGTAGAAATATATAGTTCACTCCACCAGGGCATACTGCTATAGTATCCACTATATTCCTGTAAATCTTTTTTACTTTCTTCATCACCAGATGAACCTTTCTCTTTTGTACCCTTCACTTTATTAAGTATTTCATTGATTCCTTTTGCATATTTTCCCGGGTCAGTACCACTGGCATTGATCATTATTACATAAGCCCTTTTACTTTTGGGATTTAATTGCAGGACTGATCTATATCCAGGACAGCTCCCTCCATGGCCAACCCATTTGCTTCCATCTGATCCTTTATATACTAGAAAACCTAAACCCCAGGTAGTTTCCCAGTCAGGATCAGTCCAATGTACGTTATGCATATATTTAAGGGTAGATGGCTCTAAGATTTCCGTCACTGTGGTATCCAATAATCGAAATTGCCAGGAGGCAAACTTGCCCAGATCTTGAACGTTTGAAGAGTAACCTGCTGCTGGTTTAATTCCATTTGCTTGAAAGAAATCAACTCTTTCCCGTTCACCTTTTCTTGTAATTGCACTATAACCAATGGCTAATTTATTTCCATATAAATTTTCAGGTAGTTCAGTACGTGAATTGTTAAGGCCAAGAGGATCTAAAACATTTTGTCCAATATAATCATCGTATGGGACACCCGAGACCTGTTCAACTATTTCACCCAATAATGTTAGTCCAAGATTACTATATTGAAAATAGGAAGAGGAAGGGTACAGCGTTTCTTGATTACCTAATTCTGCTCTGATAGCTTCACGAGAAGGGAAAGGGAAATCGGGACCTGTCCAATATGGGAAATTAGCTTCTCTTGGTAGTCCAGAGGAGTGCGTCAATAAGGTTCTAATTGTTATAGGACCGCTTTCAGGATATTTTTGTTCAAGATTATACCAAGGTAGCAAATCATTTACTCGATCATCTAATCGGAGTTTTCCCTCATCATATAACTTCATGATGGCTACTGCGGTAAACAACTTAGAGATTGAACAAATGCTACCCAGTGTTGAAGGTTCAGCTTTCACATTATCTTCAATATTAGCCAAGCCAAAGGCCCCAGCCCAAAGAACTTTCTGATTGTCAATAACAGTTGCTGTTATGCCAGGCAGTTGCTCAAAGTCCTTTTGTGCTTCTAACCATACTTCAATTAAGTTGAAAGCCTCTGAATAATCCTTTTTCCCGTCTTGGGAATAACCTGTGATTATTACAAAGAAAAGAAATGCAGTGAAATAAATTTTTCCCATAATCTGTTTTTTTAATACCTGCTTACGGTTTGGCGGTATGGGTAGTGCCGCACTTCAGTTTGCTGGTTTCCAATATTTAAAGGTACAAATTTTGCAATTAAAATTTCAGCAAACCAAGGAAAAGCGGCATTACCTATAACCGCCTGTTAGGTACTTGTAGCCCCCAAAATTCTTCCCTCATTATCTTGACAATCAGTGCAGAAGGACAGACCAGCTCTTTTGGCAAATTTGGCATGCCCGTTAAACTTCCTTCGGACAATGCTTTGCATTATTTCACGGGGTAAATGTGGAGGCTTTATGTGTTTGCCAAATTTGCTGGGCTGTGAAGGGATGATTATTTAACTTTTCTTCTTTTTAAGGTTAGTTTTTGGTAAACATGAAAATTTCAAGCAATAAATCATAACATGCTTTATATACAGGAAGTTCCTGATGCAACCCCATTTTCCCAAAAAAAAATTCGATGGGGCGAAGCCCCATGCCCCGAATAATCAATTAATCCCTGAGACACCGAACAGAAAAACCACGCTTCTTATTGGAGTTATTCCTGTAGATGCTTGCATTACTGTAGTGCAGGATCCGGGACCATGCATAAGTTGCACTGTACTCTGTAGAAGACCACCAGTTACCGTCGAGGCCAACGTGGTGGAATGTACCACCGTGGGAACAGTTGCCACCCGGAAGAGCTGTAAAGCTGCTTTCATTTGTAGCGCCGGTGTTGGGGCTATTCCAATGGCTTGTGCCATATTCTTCGTATGTCGTTCCTCCTGTTATATCCATTTCTATTTTTATAAAATAAGTATCAGCGCTCCAGTCTATGGTTGTAAAATCACCGCTTACAACTGTGCCTGCTCCAATATTCAGGTTCATTAATCCAAACCCGTGTTGGTGTAAAAGTTTCAACATACACAGCTGTACCGGTTATGCTGCCTTTTAAAATGCTTATCTGCATACCTACTGCCTGGTCGGCTACTACATCGCCGCTTGCATCACGTGCCACAGCCTGGTATTTAAAGCTTTGCGGGGTCTGTGCCATAAGGCTGCCCGCAGGAACGAGTACACCAATGTGCAAAACAGTGTTGGTTTTTTATTCAATGAATTTCTGAAATTTTCGCCAATGCTTTCCCAATTCAAGCCACACGTCATTAAAGTTCGGTAGTTCTGTCATTTGATTTACTAAGTGTTCTCGCCATTGCTTTGCAAAAATCTTTTCCTTCCGCTCCACAACTGCCGCTAGCTCTTTGGGGTTATACCCTTTATATGTTGCCTTATTCTGAAATGCGAAAATATAATCTTCAATGTCCAGTCCCTCTATTTCAAACAGATACCAAAGGTCGTAAATGTCCCTGGGAGTACTCATTTGCATTAGGGAACGCATTTTTTCAGCAATTACTTCTCCAAGGGTGTAACAAAGAATGCTATATTTTTCCTGTTCAAGGTCAGAGTATGGATTTATGATCTGCTTCTCCTCCGGTACGTCATATATCAGTTCATTATGGCTGATATCAACTTTAATGTTCTTATTGGCGCCTGCTCCACCCAGAGGTCCTGTATATGAAAGATAGAAATTGAAATTGCCGGTTTATTAAAGTTTCAGCAGCCTGATGATAATTATTGCTTTCATTAGTCCAATATCCAAATGATAAAAACCCTCCTTCTTGAGAACCTCTTCTATCAGAACCATGAGAATAAAATCTTTCAACTTTGTTTTCATGTGTTAATTTCATAATACCAATTAAGTATCCTATAAAGTTAGCTTAAATAGATATTTGATCCAAAGGTAAGATATTGTAACTTCCTGCAGGAAATACTCATACGATGAGCTCTCCAACCCACTACCCGGAGCTTAGTCATCGTATGAGGAGCTTCCCCTTAAACAGAAACCACTTCAAGGTATTTCAAGATCTGATAAACAATGCTCGTTATTTTCAATTAAGTGAAACCTTTAACCTGATAATTTATGGGGGTAAATTAACATATATCAAAATTCCAAAGATTTAGTGTAGATTCTCATTCATTTCTAGAAGAATCTTTTCATTCAGTTTGCGGATAATCAAGTTAAAATAATACTTAAGTGAATTGTAATTTTTTGCACTATATACAGTGTTTTTAAAAGAGTAGTATCCATTAATCACTATCTTATTTTTATTTAAGATTTGAGCTGAATAGGTGATTCTTATGTTTTTATTGTCTATGTTTTCATCTTTAGGTAATGATACAACTTTCATATTATCCGGAATCTTAATTTTTGATTGAAACACATTCTCATTTTGATAGATCATATCAATGGGATACTTCCTGGTTTTTTGTTTTAGTGGATTCTCAGAAATTGGAGCACTGAAGAAAGGAGAAATCAATACCTTATTCTCTAGTTGTTCAAGGGGTGCTTTGGCATCAAAAATAACCTCTAAAGGAAGATTTCGATCAGTCAGGTTTGGTGAACTAACAGCCTCAACATGAGCAAATCCCATATCTGTAATATATTTTTCAAGTTTTTCATTATTTGAATATTTTCGTCTAAAACTTATCGCATCTATACCATCATATTTTATAGTGCCGGTACTAATTACTGATTCATGATTTGAAGTCAAATCTATATCGAAGTCGTATTTTCTTAATGAGGGCTTACTTGGAACCAGATCCACCCACTCTTCTGATTTTTTATATACAACCAATCCCTTATTATTAAAACACCTGGGCGGGATCTCATTATATGTACTCATTGCTTCGCTCCCGTCAATAAGAATTTTATCGAAGTCTAGCCTGGCCATCGCGATAGTATAATTAAAGAATTGTACAAATGGATAGTCAACTATAATCTTGCCATGATCTCTGGTGCTGATTAATACCGGGTAGGCTTCAATACCTGCTTCATTAAGCAATGTAACAACGTACAGATTTATTTCTGCACAGTTACCGGTTTTTTCGCTGATGAACTCTTTAGCCTTTTTTGATGCATATTTGCTCTTGTAACCGTTCCAGGTAAAGTTTGATTTTACATAATCAACAATAACCTTAATTTTCCCCTCTGGCGATAAATCATCCAATGTTAGTTCCTCAACAATTTTCTTTGCTGTGCCTTTAATACTACTCATATATTTACCAAAATCATTATACTTTAAAAGTTCATTACATACGGTTGGCCATGAAGTGAAAACATCAATAGATACACCATCTGTCCGGGTTATTTTTGATAATTGAAAATCAAGTTTGATAATATGATCATTTATAGAAGTAATGTATGTCTCATCATTAAATGCAGGGAGATCTCTCATAATGAATTTTGAAATCATATCATAGTATTCAATAGTGCCATATTGTCTGGAATTTTGGTCTCTATGTGAGGTATTCTCATCAAAGCTATCCCGACCCTGGAGCAAAAATGTATATTCGTAAAATGGATTCATTCTAACCTCATATTCACTATAAACAACCGGAATCCTGTTTTGAAATTCCCAATCTCTCATGTTAAACTTAAATGGAGAGATGATCTTAAAATTGTATTCAATGACGGATCCAACTTGTACATTTGGGAAAGCGAATTTCTTTACATACCAATGTTCTGTGGCTTTCTCTTCATAGATATTTTCCGGATACACGTTTGATTTCCTGATCCTGTTATCTTCAAAACTTGCGGTATAGGCATTTATATACTCTATTATTTCTTTTTGATTTTTATCCTGATAAAACGGGATTTCAACTTCTGCCCATTTAATACCAGCTTTAGACAGTATTTTTATCTTTACAGTACGCTCAAAAACCAGATCGAAAGATCCGGATGTATTCTGATTAAAATATGCCTTACCAAGATCCGACAGGATTACCGCCTCAGCAGTCTGATCTTTTTCATAGACTTTCATATTGAGTTCTTCCTCTGTAACTTTCCCGAATACAGCTAAAGATTCTTGTGAGATTACATGTCCATTAAAAAGACATGTCAACAATAAAATAAATACTAACTTTTTATAAGTTTTCATTTAGTTGGTTTTGAAGAGTAACTTCGATTTTTCGGTTTTCTTGACTTCAGTTATGAATTTGTAAAATTCCGGATATTGATTCAGGGAATAAAATCCAGTGAATATTTCAATATTTTTTATGACAGTAATCGTATTACCTGCTTTGGAGAGGATTCTTTCATATTTCCCAAACGGACTTGTTATAATCTTATCCTCCGGGAACTGGTCAACTTTCATGGATGGAGAAAAAGTAAATACCAAGGTATCACAATAACATATTGGGTAATTTATTTTAACAGGTTGTGACCGTTTATCTGGAGGAGAAAACTCTGGTATCTCCCTTGCAAAAGGTTCGAGAATGATGTTATTGCTGTAATGTTGAGCAAAATTATTAAATACCAGATCCGCAACAAGATGAATTTCTGCAAAATCGCGATCCATCGTTTTTAATTCCCATTTTCGTATTCCCAGGCTGGGATAAGGAATATATTCCCGCAAGAATTCATCCTGGTCATTAATACTGTAGTTAGTATATAACTGATTAAATAGCTCAAATTCAGGTCCTTTCAGGCAGGATGTCATTGTAGCAAATATATTTTTTCTGTCTGTTATTTCGAAAGAAGTTTTTCGGGATCCTACCACATCACGACATAATAAAGATGGTGTTTTTACCAGATGACTACTGAATTCCTCAACGAGCAAGGCATACCTGTTTTGAGTAAAAGTTCCCAGATAACCAAAAGGTATTGCATTGTTCGTGCATTCAAGCCAGATAGTGTCATTTTGGTAGGGAACCGCTAGAATGACATGATTAAATTGCTGATTAGGAAAGGAAATATCAATAGAGGGTGGTGTGTCTCCGGCATATACCTTTGAATAAATTGAGTGCACTCCAATATAATTTAGCAAGGACTTCATATAATTTGATAGAGCTTTACAATCACCGTATTTCTTTGAGGATACAAAACTTGCCGGATATGGTTTAAGACCTCCAATATCGATTGAAACATTTATATATCTTGTATTGTCCTGAAGATAATTGTATATAATCTTTATACGCTCTCTCGTATCATCTACTCCTTCCACCAGTTTGTCAATTTTACTTTTTTCCGAATCAGGTATTGAATTCAGGTTCTCATTTAACATGTACTGCCAGTATCCGTATGATTCCCAGCTGTCAAAACCGCCTTCTATACCAAACCTGAATTTATTTGGAACTATCTTTACCAAAGGTATCAGATCGAGTAAGGATGGAGAATAGGATTCGACCTTAATTGGTTCTGAATACGATGTCTTCCAATAGTATTTTGTAAATCCGTTTTGGGTTTCAATCTGGTGTTCTGCTATGTTTTTCTCCTTTATATTGATTTTGAAATCAGCAGGTATTTCAAGTGATAAGGTAGCCTCCAACGTCGGAATATTGACATCAATAATTGGAGTCCAACGAGCCAGATAAAGAAATTCATCTGACTGGTATTTATAGCTGTAGCAGACTTTGTATGGATAAATATTATGTCTAAGTTGAAATTTCTTTATATAATCATCCTCGTATAAAGAGAAATCGGCAATGGCACTAATATCGGAAATGTCTTTATTTTTTAATTTCCTTATGATTTTTCCATCATTATCCTCAATCCATGCCTCGAGACTGACGATTTGAAGTCTGGAGGAGTAAGGGATTTCTATCTTGGTTAGTTTTTCACCGGATCGGTTGTTGATCTGAATTATGACCGATACTTCACTCGTTAGTTTACCTTTTTGATATTTATTATAAACTGAGTATTTCAGGATTTTACCACCCGGATCCGATGCAAAAAGATTTAGGCTTGTGAAACACAATATTATTAGAACAGAGTATACTTTCATGGACAATTTGATTAGAAGAAAAGAATATCTTTTCGGTTATAAATTGTCGAAAAACAATACTCAAAAAGAAAATAGTTATATGATTAAGGCTAAGCTAAGTAAAGATATAGATAACAAATCATCAGTCCAAATATCTTAAGATAAATCTTGTCTTGAATATAGAATGAAGAGGGTAGCTGAAAAAAGAGAGTCCGAATACGCCTTAAGTAAATAATTCATATCACTAATGTCCGATAAAAATAATATAACGTTTTTTGAAATCTTTGATATATCTGGCTTGTAGAGCATTTTAGTTGCGTGACGATTTGAATTGAAATTTATCAAATTCTGAAGCTTTTAATATTAATTGGCAGGTAAAAAAGAATATTATCTGTGGTTAAATTATAAATATAAAAACGATCATCTATTTGTATTTCTTAACTAGTTAATTTACCTTTAGTTCAAACTACATTTTTACCATACTCGTATTCATATCTTACTACCTGCCATTCCTTAAGGTTGTTGGAGGATTTATTTTTCGTAGTCTAATTTCTTTAAGTAATAAACCAATTTAAATCCAGAGCTATGAAATTATTTTTAACCTGCCTGTTAGTTTCTACGCTGCTTTTTTCCATTAACAGTTCAAAGTCGAATTGTCAAAGTAAAACCATGAAATTCAGTAAGATTAACATGGAAGAACTTGAAATGACTTCCTATAAAAATGACACCAGTGCAAATGCTGTTGTTTTAGGAGATTGTGGGACCCTTTATTTTAAATATAATCAATCAACACAAGATTGGAATATAGTTTTTGACAGACACAGACGAATAAAAATATTAAAAAAGAGTGGATATGGATGGGCTGATCACAAAGTAATGCTGTACAATCACGGAACATTATCAGAAAGAATATCTTCTATTAAGGGATGCACCTATAATTTGGTTGATGGCAAAATTGAAAAGGAAAAACTTACTAAGAAATCGCAATTCAAGGAGAATGTTAGTGAATATTATAATTCATTCAAATTAACAATGCCAAATGTTGTCGAAGGATCCATTATTGAATACCGTTATACAATTATTTCTAATTATACTTTCCAACTACCAAATTGGCAATTCCAATACTCTATTCCGGTAATTTGGAGCGAGTATAATGTTACTATACCCGAATATTTTAAATATAAGCAACTAATGAAAGGTTATGAACAACTGGCATTCAATGAAAAAACTGCAGGAACTGGATCGATTACATTTAGTAGTAATGAAAGAACAAGTGATCCGGGAGCGAAGGCACAATTCTCTACTAATACGATTAGATTTGAAACTGAAAAGTACAGGATGGTTGCAGCAACTATGCCAGCATTTATTACTGAACCCATGATTACAACTGCTGATAACTACATATCTTCTATCGATTATGAGTTAGCAGTCACACAAATGCCAAATAGTAAATTAAGGAATTATACAGCAACCTGGGAGTCTATCAACAAATCACTATTGAATAATGAAGATTTTGGAGGTCAGTTATCAGGAGGGGCTTTCCTAAATAAAGATATTGATGAAATCAATGCAAAATTCAGTCAGCCTGTTGAAAAAATGTACGCAATTTATGATTTTGTGCAGAAGCATATGAAATGGGATAATACAAATAGTAAATATGTAACAACTAACCTGAGAAGTGCTTTTAACGATAAAAGTGGGAGTTCTGGTGATATAAATCTCCTACTCACCCTGATGTTGAGAAAGGCAGGATTAAATGCAAATCCGGTTATTTTAAGCACCCGGGCAAATGGAATTGTTAATCCAGGTTTCCCGATGCTAACACAGTTTAATTATGTTATATCTCAGGTGGTTATAGGTAAAGATACTTATCTTCTTGATGCAACTGATCCACTTTGTCCTTCCAACCTCTTGCCCACAAGATGCTTAAATGGGAATGGACGATTAGTTAGTGAAAAGGGTTCTGACTGGGTAAGCTTAAATCCCGGTAAAGCATTTATTTATTCCTGCACAGCTAACCTAAACTTAGACCGAGATGGAGTTATGATTGGTAAAATGATCATTGATAGACAAGACTATGCTGCATACAGCTTAAGAAAAAAGCTTGAATCTGAGAAGAGTGTCGGAAAATATATTGAAGGTCTGGAAAACTCAAATAACGGATTAACAATTGATGATCATGTTCATATCAATGTTGATAGTATATATAATCCTACTAAGGAAGAGTATAATGTAACAATAGAAGATCAGGCGAGAATTGCCGGTGACTTCATTTATGTGAGTCCACTGCTATACGAACAAATGGAGAATAATCCTTTTAAACTACAAGATCGAAAATACCCGGTTGATTATTCCTACCCTAGAAATGAAACATTCAAACTAACTTTAAATATTCCGGATGGATACCGGGTAGAAGAGGTGCCTGAGAATAAGCAATTGAATCTTCCCAATAATTCTGCAACGTTCAAATTTCGGATCATCGTTGAAGGAAACAAGATTCAATTGGAAAATAATTTTTCAGTGAATAAGAGCCATTTTATTTATAATGAATATAAATCATTAAAACAGTTTTACGCAGATATCGTCGAAAAGCATGCTGAACCTTTAATTTTAAAAAAGACCTCTGAATAATATCCCTAAGATATTTTTATGAAGTTGAAAATCATTCTCCTTTTATTATTGTTTTCCGGCAATTTGGTTTACTTCACTGAACCAGATGATCCCGACTTTAATGTTGATAAGATAGATCATGCACTAAAGGAGGGAGCAGTTGCTATTGTAAGATCATATAGTGAAACCTTTGAGGTGAAGTCTGTGAATAAAGCAATATTAACAGTTAGGTATGCTATAACGATCCTGGATAAGAATGGTGACAGATTTGCGGATATCAAATTATCTTATGATAAATTTCGTAAGATCAATAACCTGAAAGCTACAATATATAACCAGGATGGTGACCGAATCGAAAAAGTAAAAAGTTCTGATATTGAAGATTATAGTGCAGTTTCCGGTTACTCAATCTATGAAGACAACAGGGTGAAATATTACAAACCTCAGGTAAAGGACTATCCCTTTACAGTTGAATATGAATTTGAGATTGAGTTTAATGGATTACTGAACTATCGAACATGGTACCCTGTAACAGGTTATGATGTCTCCGTAGAAAACTCCATTTTTAATTTTGTCATCCCGCTTGATATGAGTTTCAGGTATGAGGAAAAGAACCTTCCCTGTACTCTATTAGTTAAAGACAATGAAAGCCAACGGATTTATAGGTGGGAGATCACCAATTTTCCTGTAATTGAAAGTGAAGCGCATAGCCCATATTTCACAGAAATTTGTCCTTCAGTAGTAACTGTACCAAATAAATTTGAAATAGACGGATATGAAGGAAATATGAATTCCTGGGAACAATTTGGGCTGTGGGCTTATTCATTATTGGATGGAAGGGATGTTATTACTGAAGAGACAAAAAGAAAGCTTGAAAAACTGACCTTTGCTTTAACTGATGAAAAGGAGATTACGAAGAAAGTCTATGAATATGTACAATCGACAACCCGGTATGTTAGTATACAGGAGGGAATTGGTGGTTGGCAACCTTTTTCTGCCTTAGATGTAGATGGTACCGGATATGGTGATTGCAAAGCATTATCTAATTATACTTTAGCCCTGTTAAAAAGTGTAGGGATTAGAGCATATTATACAAAAGTCAGGGCAGGTCAGTACGCTCCTAAAATGAATAAAGACCTGGTTAGTAATCAGTCAAATCATGTGATTTTATGCGTCCCTTTTGATAAAGATACTATCTGGTTGGAATGTACAAGCCAGACAAATCCATTTGGATATATTGGGAATTTTACTGATGATAGGGATGTCCTGGTTTTATCTGCCGAAGGAGGGAGGGTAGTTCATACCAGAACCTATAATCGTGATGAAAACCAGCAGGTAAGAAAAGCAGAAGTTGTGCTCGACAAAGAAGGTAGAGGTATAGCAAAAATATCAACGAATTTTGCCGGATTGCAGTACGACAACGTGTCTGATCAAATTGAGGAATCATATGAAGAACAGGAAAAATGGTTATATAGAAACATTGGAATCAAGAATTTTAAAATTGAGGAATTTAGTTACGCTGAACAAAAAGACATAGTTCCGGTTGCCAGGCAAGATCTTGAACTCACGTTGAACAGTTACGGTTCAATTATGGGTAAACGTTTATTCGTACCTCTTAACCTAATGAATAAAACAACTTATATTCCACCAAAAGTAAAGGAACGAAAAACAGATGTTGTATTAAATTTCACATTTGTAGATATTGATACCATAATGTATCAACTTCCGGATGGTTACCAAATAGAATCAAAACCAAACAACATCGATATTAAATCAGAATTCGGAGAATACAGTGCAACATTAACTATTAATGATAGAAATGTTGTTTATGTTAGAACCCGCAAAATGAACACAGGGAGGTTTCCACCCGAGTTTTATGAAAAATTGATCGATTTTTACAAAACGACCGTTAAAGCGGATAAAGCGGAATTGGTGCTAATAAAAGAAGAGTAAAGAGTTTCAATGCTATTTCTTTTGGATTGGGAATCCCGCCTTGTGGGAAGGAAATACAAAAGTCCGCTTTAACGGAACCCCAAAGGGCTCATGAGCTTGCGAATAATGGCGTTGAACGTTTACAGTAAATACAGCTTACAATTGTATTTGCTGATTTGTTAAACAGTGTATATTAAAACTATAAATCAGAAATCATATAACCTTATAACTTCTATTTCCACTTCTGTAAGTGTACGGTTGTATATCGCAATATCATCAATGATTCCCTCGAAATAATCTGTGTTTCCACCATAATACATAATTCCAGGAGATAATGGTTTATCATTTATCAAGCTATGGGATATTGTTGATGATGTAGCAGTCCCTTCCATGGCTCCATCATACTTGGTAACCAACATTCCTGGGGCATCACTGGATGTTTTAACCCATAAACTAATTGTAACTGTTTCAGTAATATTTCTGTTGCTCGTACCACAATTGACGAAATCATCTATTCCGTCAAAAGAAAGAGCAGAATTATCATTTCCAAATCTATCTTGAGTTAGAGAGGCACCTGTAATAGTTCCATTATTACTATTGCTACTTTTATCGTTTGCATTCCCATTAAAAGGATAAAAGGCATCAAGACCGCTGTTTAGGTTATGGACTGTTATAAAATCCTCCTTTAGAATCGTTTCGTTCTTCGAGGCATTTGAAGCCTTCAATGTTACATCGTAAACTCCAGAATTTTGGTAGACAACTGTTGGGTTCTGCTGATTAGATGTCGCAGGTGTCCCACCATCAAAAGTCCATTGCCATTTCTTAGTTTTCCCTGTGGCTAACGGTTTGAATAAACGTCTGTTTTTCCCGAAGGTCCATAGGACTCCAATGGAGGGTGTCTGCAGCAAATAGCGTTTATTCTTTGTTGGCAAACGTTTATTTTAACAAATTACTGAAAAATTATATCGCTGTGGTCGAAAATCACACCTTCTTCACACGGATGGCATTCATGCCTTTCATGCCACGCTCCAGCTCAAAACTGACTTTGTCGTTTTCCTTTATATCTTCCAACAAACCATTGACATGTACAAAATATTTCTCCTGAGTCTCGAGTTCTTTAATGAAACCAAAGCCTTTTGAATCGTTGAAAAATTCAACTCTTCCCATTCGTATTGGGTCGGTCTGCTCTTCCCTTTTGGGAATGCTAATTTCTATACTTTTTGCATCAACCTTCTTTTTCTTTGTCGGGTCTGGAGGCGTATCTGTTATGTTTCCATCTTCATCAACGTAGGCCATCATATTTTCGATTCCTCCGCCTTCTGAGTTTGCTCGACGTTCCTCTCGTTTTTGTTGCTTTTCCTGTCGTTTTTTTAAACGCTTTTTCTCTTTTTCTTTCTTGTTATAGGACTGTTGCGATTTCGCCATTCTTTTTTTTTATGTTTTCCAACGTTCGATGCAAAGCATCGTTACAATGGGCTTTGCATATTTGTTGTACAGTTCTACATTTATGATACAAACAAAATAATGATTAAAATAATTAGAATCAAGGCACTAATAATATTTGTAATTTTAAAGCCAATACGGAATTCTTTATTTGCTGCTAAATATTTTGAAAGAAAATATCCTGAAATTGAGACTAAGGTCATTATCAACCATAACAATGTAAATCTCGCATAGATTGTAATTACTGAACACAATATCGCACGCAAATTAGTTTAAAAATTTAATTTATTGATATACTCTTGAACAAAAAATGATGTAGTATATAAGCCAATAATGTATATGGCTAAAAAACAAAGAATGACCCAATATCTATATTTTGTTTTAGACATTTTAATTGTACCTAACGGCAGTTCGTCTAAAAACCTGCGTTTAGGAAGAAATATTAATCAAATTTAA
>CAZTES010000011.1:1619-34636 GCA_964612275.1 uncultured Rikenellaceae bacterium | reverse complement strand
GGCCAGGAGAGTTCCCATCCTTCGCGGTGGAGAGAAACGGTTTTAATCCTGTCGGAAAAAATGTGGTTATCGTACTTCCGGTCCTGATTGTCGTGTGGGTCATCTTGCAGCAGGCTGCCGGCGGAAAAACCGGAGCAACCGATCGTGAGAAAAACCAGAATTTGAATGGTTGTATGTTTGATCGTTAACACTTTTCTAATCCTTTGCCTAATAACGGAAACAATCTGGGAAAAATATAAATAATCTATGTTATTAAACATGAATGAAATTTGATGATTGAATACCCATTTATCAGTCAATCTATTGAAAGATATCCTCTTTCCAATTTTTTTTCTGAAACGAATCATTTAAAGTTGAGAAAAATTAAAAAAAAACTATTTTTGTTGCAAATAAAATAAAATCAAAAGCTTACCATGCCGAAAGTTACGAAGATCAAGAGGGGGCTGGATATAGCGATAAAGGGGAAGGCTGAAAAGATCCTGGTTCAGGCTGATCCTTCGGAGATGTATGCAGTAAAGCCCATCGATTTCGCCGGTTTGACACCAAAGTTAACGGTCAAGGTGGACCATGAAGTGAAAGCGGGATCCCCGTTGTTTTTTGATAAATATCATCCCGGGGTTTTGTTTACCTCACCGGTAAGCGGAAAGGTTGTTTCCATTACCCGGGGGGAGCGGCGCAGGATCCTGGAGGTGGTGGTGAAGGCGGATCCGGAGATTGCGTATGAGTCATTCAGGAAGGGCGATCCGGAGAGCATGGAGAGGGAAGCGGTTATTGAAAATCTTCAGAAGTCGGGTTTATGGCCCTTCATTCGTCAGAGACCCTACCATGTCATTGCCGATAGCTCAGATACTCCAAAAGCCATTTTCATATCGGGATTTGACACGGCACCACTGGCACCGGATTATGATTTCGTGTTAAAGGGAGAGCGGGATGCCTTTCGGACGGGAATAAAAGCCCTGTCGAAGCTTACCGATGGGTATATACACATCGGCGTTGACGGGAAATTCCCGGTTAGTGAGGTTTACACGGACCTTGACCGCGTTCATTTGCATCACTTCAGGGGGCCCCATCCGGCGGGTAATGTAGGAATTCAGATCCATCATATTGATCCGGTCAATAAAGGAGATATCGTATGGACGATTAATCCGCAGGATGTGGTCATTATCGGACGGCTTTTTGAAAAGGGGATATTTGATGCATCAAGGATTGTGGCGCTTGCCGGTACGGAAGTGAAAACACCGCGGTATTATAAGACGATGCTGGGCTCATCCATTCTATCGTTGGTCAAAGATAATTTGAAGGAGGGTAATCACCGGTATATCAGTGGGAATGTACTTACCGGGAAAAAAATTCTGAACGATGGGTATATCGGGTATTACGATTCCCTGGTCAGTGTGATCCCGGAAGGTGACCACTACGATTT
Source organism: uncultured Rikenellaceae bacterium (assembly GCA_964612275.1). Taxonomy (GTDB): domain Bacteria; phylum Bacteroidota; class Bacteroidia; order Bacteroidales; family VadinHA17. Next base: position 33,213 of record CAZTES010000011.1, on the reverse strand, counting down.
TCTGGGATGGGCGTTACCGGGACTGGATAAATTCAGCATGTCGAGGACGTTTCTTGCCTGGCTTACTCCGAACAAGGAGTTCACAATGCATACCAACCTGAATGGGGGTAAGCGTGCATTCGTTATGACCGGGCAGTATGAGAAGGTGTTGCCCATGGACATTTACCCGGTACACCTGTTAAAGGCGATCCTGGTGGAGGACATTGACAAAATGGAGAACCTGGGAATCTATGAAATTGCGGAGGAGGATCTGGCTCTCTGTGAATTCGTATGCACCTCAAAAACCGAAGTTCAATCGATCGTCCGGAGCGGGATCGAATTGATGATCAAAGAGCTTGGATAGTTTTGTTTACATGAACCCTGAAAATATTTTGATAATCAATTGATAATGAAAGCTTTAAGAAGATATATCGATAAGATCAAGCCGAACTTCGTAAAGGGGGGAAAGTATGAAAAGCTGCAATCGACCTTTGAAGGATTTGAATCCTTCCTTTTTGTCCCCAACACGGTAACCACTACCGGTTCTCATATACGGGACAGCGTTGATATGAAACGAGCGATGGCTCTGGTGGTTATGGCGCTGGTTCCGGCTTTGTTATTCGGCATGTGGAATACCGGGTATCAGTATCACCTCTCAATCGGAATGGAATCTACTCTGTGGAGTAATTTCTGGTATGGGTTTCTGCGGGTTTTGCCCCTGATCGTTGTTTCTTACGTTGTAGGACTCGGTATTGAATTTATTTTTGCCCAGATCAGGGGGCATGAGATAAACGAAGGATTTCTGGTAACGGGTTTCCTGATTCCCTTAATTGTCCCTGTGGATGTTCCGTTGTGGATGCTTGCCGTGGCAACGGCATTTGCCGTTATCATTGGCAAGGAGGTATTCGGAGGAACGGGAATGAATATCCTGAATCCCGCATTAACGGCAAGGGCATTCCTGTTTTTTGCCTATCCTGGGTGGATGTCGGGTGATACGGTTTGGATCTCAAAGCTGACTGAAGGGGAAGGGATTGTGGATGGTTTCAGTGGAGCCACTCCCCTGGCAGAAGCTGCAGCAGGAAATGTGGGGAATATCCCATCGGTATGGGACATGTTTCTGGGTGTTATTCCCGGGTCGGTGGGTGAAACGTCAACCCTTGCCATTCTGATTGGTGCGGTAATCCTCATCTATACCGGTATCGGCAGCTGGAAGATCATCACTTCTGTCTTTGCCGGCGGACTGGTCATGGGATTGATCCTGAACCTTTTTGCCGTGAATCCCTTTATGGAGGTACCTGCCTGGCATCACCTGATCATGGGGGGATTTGCATTCGGAGCGGTTTTCATGGCTACTGATCCGGTGACTGCAGCGCAAACCGAAAAGGGCAAATGGATCTACGGTTTTCTCATCGGCATTATGGCTATTCTTATCCGGGTATTAAACCCAGCCTATCCCGAAGGGGTTATGCTGGCAATCCTGTTGATGAATGTCTTTGCCCCGCTGATCGATCACTATGTGGTTGAAGCGAATATTAAACGGAGGCTTAAACGAGCTAAAATCAGTGCACAATCATAGAAATTTCCGGTAATGAAAAGATTCAGCAATACCTATATTTTCATATTTTCTTCCATCATGGTGATCCTGGTGGCAGCCATTCTCTCCACAGCTGCCATGTTGCTCCAGCCCATTCAGAAGAGGAATATTGAGGTAGAAAAGAAAAAGAACATCCTGGCATCCATCCACATTGAGAGTGATGCTTCCACGGCGGAGGAGCTATATGACAGGTACATAAAAGATAGTTATGTTGTCGATCTCAGCGGCAGCATGGTTGAGGAGCTGGTTGCTTTTGAGGTGGACATGAAGAAGGAGATCAGGAAGCCTCAGGATGAGAGAGCATATCCTGTTTTTATTGGGAAGCTGGAAGAGGGAAGCAGGAAATACATTGTACCGGTTGAAGGGAAGGGGCTGTGGGGTCCGATCTACGGGTACGTCTCATTTTCTGATGATATGAACAGTATTTTCGGCACCAATTTCGATCATGATGGAGAAACCCCCGGATTGGGGGCTGAGATCAACACTGACGGGTTCCAGGAGCAATTTGTCGGGAAGAAGATCTTTGATGAAACCGGTAATTTTATCTCCATTGAGGTGATTCGGGGCAAAGCCGATCCCGGGAGCCTCAACGAAGTGGATGCTATATCCGGGGGAACCATTACCAGCAAGGGACTGGAGGCGATGCTAATGGATTGTTTATCCGGGTACGAAAACTATTTTAAGAATCAAAAGAGCAAAAAAGATGAGTGATAAGGAACCGTTATTCTCTCCGAAGAATATCAAATTATTAACCAATCCCCTCAATGATGAGAATCCGATCACCGTTCAGGTGCTGGGGATCTGTTCAGCACTGGCTGTTACTGCCAAGCTGAAACCTTCAATTGTGATGGCCATTTCGGTGGTGGTTGTTATGGCGGTATCGAACGTGGTTATCTCGCTGGTGCGTAAACGTGTTCCTCCCCGGATCAGGATCATCGTACAGCTAACGGTCATCGCTTCCATGGTGATCCTCGTTGACCAGGTTTTAAAAGCCTTTGCATACGATGTGAGCAGGCAACTTTCGGTCTTTGTCGGTCTGATTATCACCAATTGCATCATCATGGGACGGCTGGAAGCATTTGCACTGGGGAACAAGCCATGGCCTTCATTCCTTGATGGAATCGGGAATGCAGCGGGCTATGGTATTATCCTGATCATCGTCGGTTTTTTCAGGGAACTGCTGGGTTCGGGAGAACTGTTCGGTTATCCCGTATTGGAAAAGATCGGGCTGTATAACATCGGATATGAAGACAATGGTTTGATGATCCTTTCCCCCATGGCATTGATTACGGTAGGGATCATCATCTGGGTACAGCGCAGCAAGAACAGAGCGCTAATCGAGGAAAATTAGTTACAAAAGAACATTGCAGATCATGGAAAATCTAATCAACATTTTCATAAAATCGATCTTCATCAACAATATGGTCTTTGCCTATTTTTTAGGCATGTGTTCCTACCTTGCGGTTTCAAAAACGGTAAAAACCTCTGTTGGTCTTGGTATTGCCGTAATATTCGTTCTCGGGATAACGGTACCGGTTGATTACCTGATCGAGAAATACCTGCTGAAGGAGGGTGCTTTGGTTTGGCTGGGAGAATCGTTTGCCGATGTGAACCTCAGTTTCCTTTCGTTCATCATGTTTATTGCCGTGATTGCCTCCATGGTTCAGCTGGTAGAGATGGTGATAGAGAAATTTTCTCCGGCACTCTATAATTCACTGGGGATCTTTCTCCCGCTCATTGCCGTAAACTGTGCCATTCTGGGTGGTTCTCTGTTCATGCAGCAGGCTGAATACCAAAACATTGCTGAAGCCACTGTGTTTGGTTTGGGTTCGGGTGTTGGCTGGTTTCTGGCCATCGTGGGTATCGCAGCCATCCGTGAAAAAATACGCTATTCCAATGTTCCGGCACCCCTCAGGGGATTGGGCATTACTTTTATTATTACCGGTCTGATGGGTATGGCATTCATGAGTTTCATGGGCATAAAATTGTAGTTATTATATCGGGTTTTGAATTATTAAAACATCAGAAGATGATCCTGCTTAGCACACAAACAACAGTCATTTTGTCCAGCATTGTTGTTTTTCTTTTTGTCATACTTTTTCTCGTTATTATCCTTCTGTATGCAAGGAAAAAGCTTACGCCTCAGGGAGAAGTAAAGCTAAAGGTAAACGACAAGGAGTTTATGGTTGATCCCGGGTCAACACTACTCACAACCCTCGGGGGTAATGATATTTTTCTGCCTTCCGCCTGTGGAGGCGGCGGGACGTGTGGCTTGTGTAAGTGCCAGGTTATCAAGGGAGGCGGATCAATACTGGCTACCGAAACCGGATTTTTTACCCGCAAGGAACAGCAGAACAACTGGAGGCTGGGCTGCCAGGTTAAGATCAGGGAAGATATGGAGATCCTGGTTCCTGAAGCAATACTGGGAATTAAGAAGTGGGAGTGCGAGGTGGTATCCAATTACAATGTTGCAACATTCATTAAGGAGTTTGTGGTTAAGTTGCCGGAAGGCGAGACTCTCGATTTTCAGTCCGGTGGTTACATCCAGATCGATGTGCCAAAGATTGAGGTTGCCTTCAGGGATATCGATGTGGAGGAGGAGTACCGTGATGAATGGGACAAGTTTAAGATGTGGGATCTGAAGATGAAAAATCCTGAAGAGACCTTTCGTGCTTACTCCATGGCCAATCATCCTGCAGAAGGAAACATTATCATGCTCAATATACGGATTGCCACACCACCCTGGGACAGGGCGAAAGGGGCGTTTATGAATGTGAATCCGGGGATCTGTTCATCCTATATCTTTTCCAGGAAACCGGGCGATAAAATTACCATATCCGGTCCATTTGGCGAATTCTTTATCAAACACACCGAAAATGAGATGCTCTATATTGGTGGTGGAGCAGGTATGGCACCGATGAGGTCCCACCTCTTTCACCTGTTTCAAACATTGAAGACCAAGAGGAAAGTGTCATACTGGTACGGTGCCCGGTCCAAGCGTGAGATTTTTTATGAAGAGCAATTCAGGGATCTTGAGCGGAAGTTTCCCAATTTCTCTTTTTATATTGCCCTCTCCGAGCCAAAAGAAGAAGATAAATGGGATGGTTATGTCGGTTTCATCCACCAGGTGATCTATGATGAATACCTCAGCAAACATGAGGAACCGGAGGAGATTGAATACTACATGTGTGGTCCCCCCTTGATGAACGATGCGGTGAACAAGATGCTCTACGACCTGGGAGTGCCTGAAGAAATGATCGATTTTGATGATTTTGGAGAATAGGATCAGGAAATGGATCATTGCCGTTGCTGCAATGATCCTCCTTCTGTTGATTGCCGTCTATATCAATTACAGGAGAAACTCTTACCTGGTAATCGATGGATTTGCCCAGGGAACGACCTACCATATTGTCTGTATACCGGATTTTTCCATTCATTTTTTACTGCATAGGGATGCCTACCTTTTTCAGGATGCGGTTGATTCCCTGTTGAGGCGGATTGATGAATCACACTCCCTCTACCATCCCGAATCGGTCATTACAAGGATAAACCGGAATGATCCCCGGGTGATGGTGGATGCGCTGTTTGAAACGGTTTTCCGGAAAGCGGTTGAGGTGTCGGAGATCACGGATGGTGCATTCGACATCACCGTAGGGCCTGTGGTCAATGCCTGGGGTTTTGGCCCGGGTGAAAGGGAGGAAGTGGATAGTGCCATGATCGACAGCCTGCTTCAATACGTTGGTATGGAAAAGGTGAGGTTGGAAGGGGAGAGGGTGGTTAAATCCCTGGATGGGGTGTTGCTGGATGTAAATGCCATCGCCCAGGGCTATTCAGTTGACCTGCTTGCCGGCTTCTTTGAAGAGAAAGGGATCGATCGCTACCTGGTTGAACTGGGGGGTGAGGTTTCTGCCTCCGGATTGAAACGCGGCCGAAAGCAGTGGAAGATCGGTGTGGATAAACCCATCGATAACAACCTTGTCCCGGGGCGGGAGCTGCAGGCGATCGTTTTACTCTATAACCGCTCACTGGCTACCTCCGGCAACTACCGCAAATTTTACGTGGAGAATGGGGTAAAGTATTCCCACACCATCGATCCGGCTACCGGATACCCGGTCAGACACAACCTGCTGAGTGCAACCATTGTTGCCGATGATTGCATGACTGCCGATGCTTTTGCCACCGCCTGCCTTGTCATGGGACTGGAAAAGAGCATTGACCTGATGTCACAACGGGCTGAACTGGAAGGCTTCTTTATCTATTCGGATGAGAATGGTGCATTTGAAACCTATGCTACGGAAGGGTTTCAGGAAATGATAGAGGAGAAGTAGTGAGAAGTGAGTAATGAGTTGTGAGAAAAAAAGGTACTCGGTTCTCGGTACTCCCTGCCCGACTGAATGAATTCAGTCGTTCAGGCGGGGGTGCTGGGTAAAGAAATGAGCAGTGAACAGTGAGCAGTGAACAGGAGAGGTTGATCTGTAGAGACAAGGCACTGCCTTGTCTAAACGAACCGATAATGCAGCGGAAATGCAACTAATGCAGAGACGCCCAATCTGGGCGTCTTTGGGTTGAAAAAAACCTCAAGAGCAGAGGGTTGTATGCAATCTTGACCCCGGTCCTTCTGCGTGCTTATTCACCGTGATAACGCTGCATGGACCGGAAAGCATCAAGCATAAAATAGAACAAAACCGAAAAGCGGGAGCTGAGAAATATATAATTACAATCGAATTACAATCGCATGACCCTGTGAAATAGTACCAAAGGTACTGATGCAAAGCATTATTTCACAGGGTAAACCATCGTATGACTGGCGAGGATCATTACACTTCACACCCACACATTTTTCGCTCTTTCTCTTCACGGTAGCATTTGAGTTCGTCGTGCCTTACGCAGGTGATTCCGCGGGCTTTCATCTCTTTATTTTTTCCGACCGAACTGGAGGGGAATTTGCCTCCTTTCTTTACCAGTATGCGGATGGATAGCCCGATCAGCGAGAGGGCTATTATGATGGTTGCAAGAAAGATCAATTTCAAAAACATACCCATAAAAAATTGAGTTAAATATCTTGGGCAAAGATAGCCATTTATTGTGTATATTGTTTGCTTAATTTTTATGAGTCGTTATTTACAATGTCCGTTGCAAAAAAGCCCACATTATTTCAAGCGCTTATACCGATCCTGTTTTTAATTCTGTTTCTAACCCTGAATGTAAAGTTTTTTGCTGATGATACTCTGGGTGGTGCGAATCAGATGGCATTAATATTGGCTGCCTCTGTAGCGGGGATTATTGCCTGGAGACTTGGGTTGACCTGGAATGCAGTTCGTGACGGCATGGTAAAAAGCATCGGATCTGCCATGCCTTCCATTCTGATCCTTTTTCTGATCGGTTCACTGGCGGGCACATGGATGATCAGTGGTGTTGTACCGGCACTGGTCTATTATGGTTTAAAGATTTTAAATCCCACCATATTCCTGTTTGCATCGGTTGTAATCTGTTCCATTGTATCATTAGCCACCGGCAGTTCCTGGTCGACGGTAGCCACCATCGGGATCGCCCTGCTGGGCATTGGTACTGCCATGGGTATCAGTGAGGGGATTGTAGCCGGAGCCATCATTTCAGGCGCCTATTTCGGTGATAAAATGTCACCGATGTCGGACACAACGAACCTGGCTCCGGCCATGGCAGGAACAGACCTTTTTACCCACATCCGGTATATGGTCTATACGACAGGGCCCTCCATACTCATCACCATGATCATCTTTCTGATCATGGGATTTACGTATGATTTTAAATCGACTCCCGGTGATATTGAGAGCGTTTTATCCGCGATTGAATCCTCCTTCAACATCACACCCTGGCTTTTCATTGTGCCGGCATTTTTGATCTTTATCATTATCCGCAAGGTTCCGCCCCTACCCTCTCTTCTTGCAGGTACACTCCTGGGCGGGATTTTCGCCATCATTTTTCAACCGCAAATCATTGACCAGGTGTCGGGGATCGATGGCAGTTATCTCAAATCGAGTTACATAGCCCTGATGCAATCGATGTTTGGCCCGGTAGAAATTCATACGGCAAACGAATCGGTCAATGAACTTTTGGCCACCCGGGGCATGGCCGGCATGTTAAATACGATATGGCTGATCGTTGCTGCCATGGTATTTGGCGGAGTAATGGAATCAGCCGGTTTGTTGTTGAGAATCACACAGAGTGTCATTAAATATGTAAAATCAACCGTTTCACTGGTTGCATCCACTGTCGGGACCTGTATTTTCTTTAACGTTACTGCTTCTGACCAGTATATTTCAATTGTCGTACCCGGAAGAATGTATTCCAAAACCTTCCGGGATCAGAAGCTGAAACCCGAGTTGCTTAGCCGGACACTTGAAGATTCGGGGACAGTAACGTCTGTATTGATTCCCTGGAATACCTGTGGTGCAACCCAGGCAAGTGTTCTCGGAGTACCTACCATGACCTATGCTCCGTTTGCTTTTTTCAACCTGATCAGTCCGTTCATGACCATTTTTATGGCGGCTTTCAATATCAAGATCAGGAGGATTGAGGATTAAGGATGATCAAGATAAAAGATTAAAGAACAAAGTAAAAAGTTCAAAGTAAAGTTAGTTAATAGTTATGCCTACGGCTGTTTTTTCGCCTTTCGGGCGATACGCCGTGGGGGCATTCCCTTGGGTGTCTGCACCATATCCGCCAGATCAGGCAGGGCAGTCAGGCCTATGGCACAACATTCAACGTACAACGTTCAATTAACAAATAACTGGCAGAAGGCAGGAACTTTGATCATTGGAATAACGCCTGGTGAACGCCGGTCCATGCAATGTTTTTCCAGATGAATAACAGCGCAGTTGGACCGGGATTTTATGCGTTCACAAAACCCCGGGTTGCACCCTGTGAAATCTGGCTATGCCACTATTTCGCAGGATTTACCCGGGGCTATTCATTATTCAACTCCTGCCTAAACGGCAGGCAAGCCTCCGGAGTTGTTACTAACTCATTAAATTATAATCCCTTATACTTCCTGCACGGGCTTAATAGATCTCCGGGTATTTTTCCGGGTTAGTCTCGTGCATGGTTGCATAGATAATTTCAAAGACATCCTCTTCATTCGGGTTTGAGAAGTAATCGCCATCGGTAGTGTATGCCGGGCGATGTTCTTCGGCTGCAAGGGTATGTGGTGGTGCATCGAGGTAATTAAATCCTCCTCTGTCTTCCACCACCCGTTGCATCATATAGGCAGTCGTTCCGCCGGGAACGTCTTCATCAAAGAAGAGCACGCGGTTAGTTTTTTTGATGGATTCGAGGATAATATCATGGATATCGAATGGCAGCAAGGTTTGCACATCGATCAGTTCGACCGAGATGTCGAATTCTGCCAGTTGTTCAACTGCCACCTGTGCAATTTTCACACATGAGCCATAGGTAACCAGGGTAATGTCTTCTCCTTCCCTGAGGATCTCCGGCACACCGAGCGGTACGGTATACTGTCCGATGTTGGATGCCATTTTTTCTTTCAATCTGTAACCGTTCAGCGGTTCAATGACCAGGGCAGTATCATCAGCTTGCAGCAGGGTATTATAAAATCCGGCTGCCTGGGTCATGTTTCTGGGAACACAGACATAGACGCCGCGGATGGAATTGATCACCATGCTAACCGGTGATCCCGAATGCCAGATTCCTTCCAGCCGGTGTCCTCTGGTGCTGACGATTACCGGTGCCACCATATTTCCACGGGTACGGTAATGGGTTGTGGCCAGGTCATCGCTGAAGGTTTGCAGTGCGTAAAGCAGATAATCAAGGTACTGGATTTCTGCGATGGGTCTCATACCGCGGAGGGCAAGGCCGATACCCTGTCCCAGTATTGTGGTCTCGCGTATCCCTGTGTCTGTGATTCTCAGCTCACCATATTTTTTCTGCAGTCCTTCGAGGCTTTGATTTACGCCACCAATTTTGCCGGAATCTTCGCCAAAGGTGACCAGCAGGGGATTGTGTTCGAACAGGTAGTCATAGTTGTTACGGAGTATCTCTCTCCCCGGGACCATTGGTGAGTCTTCGTTGAATTCGGGTTTGACCTCTTTGACGCTGAGTGCTGATCTGTCCGTTTCATTGTAAACAAAAGTATTGTATCGTTCCCGGCTATCCTCATAATTTCGTTTAAGCCAGGCGGAGAGATCTCTTTGCAGCTCTTTCCGGATTGAACAGTCGAGGCAGATGTGTCTCAGGATCTTTTTGGCTGAACTGAAATTATCCTTTCGTATCGGGTTGATCACTTTTTTCAGTTCATCGGTAATCAGTCCCACCTTATCGATTTTCTCTCTTTTGCAGATACAGGAACGGTTATCGATAATTTTGATCAGGGCTTCCCGTTCTGTTTTTATCGGATCCTGGAATGCATTCCAGGCATTTTTCCTGGCATCTTTTGCTTTCTGTCCGGCATTTGCTTCGATATCATCCAATTCTTCAGCCGAAGCGATCTCCGATTCGATCATCCACTCCCGCATTTTTTTAATCGGGTCAAAATCCATTTCCCACTGAAGCCGTTCGGGACTTTTATACCGTTCGTGGGACCCTGATGTTGAGTGTCCCAGGGGTTGGGTTACTTCGGTAATGTGGAACAATACCGGTACATGTTCTTCACGGCAAATTCTTATCCCCTCTTCATACATTTTGCAGAGACCGGGGAAGTCCCAGCCCTTCCCATGATAAATAAGAATCCCCGGATTCTCTTCATCCCGTTCAAAACCCTTCAGTATTTCAGAGATATTTCCTTTGGTAGTCTGGTATTCACGCGGCACGGAGATCCCATACCCGTCATCCCAGACCGATAGTGCTAACGGGACCTGCAGTACTCCTGCAGCATTCATTGTTTCGAAAAAGTGTCCTTCGGATGTACTGGCATCACCGATAGATCCGAACGCGACCTCATTTCCCTGAATGGACAGATTGGTATAACCGTGCAATTCTTCGTTTTGCCTGAACAGTTTGGATGCATAGGCAAGACCAAGTAACCGTGGCATTTGACCTGCTGTTGGTGAGATGTCAGCTGACGAATTCCTTTGTTTTGTCAGTTCTTTCCAGCTGCCATCGGGATTGATATTAGGGGTAGAAAAGTGATTATTGAACGATCTTCCCCCGTTTCCCGGGTTCAGTTCACCATCGGTATTTCCGTACAGCTGATGAAAAAACTCTTCTGCAGTGAGCAATCCTGCAGCCATCATCCAGGTCTGGTCTCTATAATAACCTGAGCGCCAGTCACCGTCCTTGAACTGTTTGGCAAGGGCCAGCTGTGCAACCTCTTTGCCATCTCCGAAGATCCCGAATTTGGCTTTTCCGGTGAGCACCTCCCGCCTCCCGATAACGCTGATCTGTCGGCTAAGGTTTGCCAGTTTATAGTCACTGATCACTTCCTTTTTAAAATCTTCAAAGGAGATGTTGCGTGTCTTTTTGGTCTCGTTTTCACTCATGATGTATTAATTCATCCCCGGGTTTTCGGGGAAATTAGCCCAGAGTTTGTACTTTTTCCCCATTTCCTTCAGGGTGGCTTTCCAGATATCATCATCCACGGACGCCATGATTACTTTTGGGGGAAGTTCGGAGATCACCCAGGAATTTTCGGAAATTTCGTTGTCCAGTTGTTTTGGTTTCCAGCCGGCATATCCTACAAAGAAGCGGATCTGGTCTTTCTTTATCAGCCCTGATTTTACAAGATTTTTTACCGTTTCGAAATCACCTCCCCAGTAGATATTTTTGTATACTTTAACGCTGTTGGGTATCATGTCTCCAAGGGTGTGGATATAGTGGATGGTATTGGTGCCAACGGGGCCTCCCAGGGATATTTCTGCTTCAATTTCCGGGAAATCCTCGAGGACCTCATTCACCGGGATCTTAACCGGTTTATTAAGGACAAATCCAACGGTTCCCTTTTCGTTATGCTCGGTTAGAAAAACGATGGAACGTTTGAAGTATATATCCGAAAGGAACGGTTCAGAGATCAAAACCTTTCCCTGTTTCGGTTTTATGTTTTTTCCAACTGAGAAAAAGTCATAATCAAGTTCCATACTTATGTCTCCGTTCTGTTACCAAATTAACAATTATTTTACTTCTATACAAAAATTGAACCAATCGCAAGCAGGGGAATTCATGCGGTAAAAAAGTCAGTATGGATGTTGTTTCCGTCAGGAATTGGGAGGTTCTATTTTTCCTGGTCTTTTATTTCCAGGATGATGATATTTTCTGGTGCCGGCTCTTCAAAATCGAAACTCACCCGGCGGTTCAATCTCCGTCCTTCGGAATTATCTGTTCCATCGGGGAACCTGTTCATGGCAACCAGTTGTGATTCTCCTTTCCAGAGTGGTTTCAATCGCCCGGCATCAATGCCTCTTTCTGTGAGGTAGCTAACCACAGCGAGTGCTCTTTTTTTCGAGAGGCTCATATTGTATGATTCACTTCCTTTGGAATCGGTATGACCGATTATGAGCAGATGGATGGTTTTATTCTGCTGAATTATGCGGAGAAGATGGCCCAGTTCACGGGTTGCGGTTTTTGAAAAGCTATAATCGTCAAAGGCAAACAATACCGGGCTGATCGTATCGATTTTTTCCTCTTTTTTCACTTCAGGGGGTGGTGGTGCAATTTCTGCTGTTAACAGGGCATTCATCTCCAGGGGAGTTGTAAGGTGTTGTGGCAGGATGGTCAGGCTATCCGACACCTTCTGAAAGTCTTTTTTCTCAAAAACCAGCAGGTACTCTCCCGGGTCGGTTCGCAGTGCATATTCACCATTACTGTGTTCGATGGTATAGGAGATAAGGGTGTCCTTGCCGGGAGTATTGATTAGGCTAACCTGAGCACTTTTATCCAATATGTTTTGATCTCCGAGCAATCCCACTCTTCCAGTTATCAAGGCTTTCCTGGGGTACTGATCGGAATAGAATTCATATTCATAAATGGTTTGTCCGGATGTATCAAACCTGGACATATAGCCCAGCCGGAGTGGATCGATCCCGGGTAACGAACCTGGGGTAAAATGGATATCATCATCGGTAGTGTTTACCGGATATCCCATATTTTGAGGTTCCGACCAGGTACCATCCTCATTTTTATGACAGTAGAAAATATCGTACCCTCCCATTCCTGGATGTCCGGTTGAGCTAAAGAAGAGAATCTGTCCGTCCGCAGAAAGGAAGGGGGTATGTTCATGGTAGGGTGTATTAACCGGTTCCCCAAGATTAACGGGATTCCCCCATTTTCCCTTATCATCAAGCGATGATTCATAAATATCCAATCCGCCCAATCCTCCATTTCTATTACTGACAAAATAGAGTGTTTTACCGTCCGGACTCAGGCAGGCATGTATTTCATCCTCCAAAGTATTCAATGCAAGGGGTGATACCGGCATCCATCGTCCGTTGAGGTAACTGCTTTCGAAAAGATCGAAGTGGTAGTTCTCCCTGTGGATCAGAAATAGTTTTTTCCCATTGTATGAAAGGGAAGAAGGCAAAAAAACCCCATCCGATTCCAGTTCCACCGTAATGTTCCTGGGCTTTTCCCACACACCATTTTTCAGGGTGGATTGAAAGATTGCATCATAATATTCCCGCTCGCTTGCCAGTACTATTGCAGAGCCATCTCCGGAAAGCGAAGGCAAAAAATTACTGGCTCCGATATTGAGGTTGCAGGCATTCCGGATATCCAGATCAGCGGGTGATTCCTGCATTCCAAGAGCCAGTTTGCAACTCCTGATCTCCTTATCAGTCATGAGCAGGTAATCTTCAATCTCATTCTGAAGGAGGGGTTTGGATTTGTATCTGTTCTGTGCTTCTAACGCTTCTTCCTTAAAGCGGGTATATTGTTCCAGTGCTTTGCTGAGTTGGTTGTCTGCATGATAGGCCATGCCCAGCAGAAGCCTTGATTCACCCGTGGCTCTTACTTCTGTATATTCGTCAGATTTGGATTCCCAGCTTGCGTTGATAATTGCTTTTTCGAGATGAGGGATGGCCTTCTGTTTTTCGCCGGGTATATGAAGGAAGGAGTATCCGATCTTATAATGCAGGTTGGCATGGTCGATTCCCGAGTCAGCCAGCGAAAGAAAGAGGGGTAGTGCTTGCTGATAGCGATCGTAGATGAGATGAAATTCAGCATCATAAAACTGTTTTTCGGGGTCAAAATAAGCCTGTGAGGTGGCAGTAGTGAGGGACACCACAGTGAACACTATGAATGATAATATAAGTCTCATTATCTTCGTCTAAATCTGCGAGGTCTGCAGGAGTGTGGAGCTCAGATATCTCCGGTAGAAAGTAAATAGACAGAGTCCAGTACTATTTTATTTTCAATTCTTCCGGAACTTCGATTTCCTCGGTAACAATTGCTTCATTCTCAGAATGAACAATTTGTATCTCAACCCGTCTGTTCAGTTTTCTTCCCCTGGGGCAATCGGAACCATCCTGCCTGGTGTTGATTGCTATGGGTATACTCTCTCCGGCACCGGTAATTGTAAACCGTTTTTTGTCTACTCCTTTTCCAGTGAGGTACCGGATGGTCGAATTTGCCCTGTTATTGGAAAGTTTTTTGTTATAGGCAATGCTACCCTTGGAATCCGTATGACCAATGATCTCCACGCTCAGATCAGGGTTCCCCTTCATGATCTCAGTCAGGTTGTCCAATTTTGTTTTTTCACTCTCTTTTATTGAATAGTCATCAAAGTCAAAGAAGATGGTTCGAAGGATAATTAGTTTTTTCTCTTCCGGTTTCAGCGTGGCGTCAACCGTGATCTGAGCCAGGGAATAGTCATAGGGTACAGTAATTTCTTTTGTGGTTGACTGGTATCCTTCTCCTTCGAATAATAATTGATAGCCTCCCGGATCTTTGGTTTTATAGGAAAAGATACCATCTTCCGGGTCAGCGGACAGGACAGTAACTGTTTGTTTTTCGGCTTTATCAATCACACTGATTTTCAGGTTCTTGTCATAATCTTCCGGTTTATCGAGGAGGGTAACCACTCCGTTTACATCAACCTCCCTCGGATTCCTATTGGAATAGATTACAATCCAGTAGATATCTTCTTCTCCGAGGCCACCTTCCGGATCGAACAGTGTATAGAGGCCATTTATTCCGTTGTTGACCGGAACAAAATGGAGGTCATCGTCAGAGGTATTCAGCGGGAATCCCAGGTTTTCTGGTTTGCTCCATTGATTATTTTCATCCAATGTAGAGTAAAAGATATCGAAGCCTCCCATGTTTTTGTGTCCCTGTGAGCTGAAATAGATGGTTTTCCCATCTTCAGTGATATAGGGAGTATCTTCGTTAAACTGGGTGTTCACAGTGGGGCCAAGATTTTCAGCAGGTCCCCAGTCACCAATTGTTTCATCCCATTCCGATTTATAGATATCCAGTCCGCCATAACCATCCTTCCTGTTGCTTGTGAAATAGAGAGTTTTACCGTCGGGAGAAACTGAGGCGTGTGACTCCCAGTATTTTGTATTGATATTCTTATTCAGCTTTGCCGCGGTGGTCCATGTACCGTCCACCAGTTTACTGGAGTAAATATCGCTATTAAAGTCATCGTCTCTTGCAAGCAGAAGCTCATCACCTGCAAAGGACAGGGCATTGGTAAACAGATTCCCGTCGGACTGTACCTGGGGAGTCAGGTTTACCGGTGGACTCCAATTTTCTCCATCTTTAGAAGAACAGAATATTGCATCATAAAATGCCAATCCTGACATAAAGACAAGCGTATTCTTATCCCCTGAAATTACCGGGTTGAAGTTTGGACCCTCATCATTCACATTCTCTCCCAGCAAGGTTTTATCATGAGAAACCGGTTTTTTCATCAGTTCCTCAGCCGTTTTACAGGCTTCGATTTGTTTTTCTACAAAGTTTGCATTCAGGGTATCCGCCGGATCGAGGAACTCGATGTATTTTTTATATGCCTTTGAGGCTTTGGAGAATTCCTTCTGGACCAGGTATGCATTTCCCAGATAATAGTATGCGTCAACGGGTGCACGATCTTCATTGTAATTTCCTTCCCGGTATGAAAGGGTAGTGTTTTTTGATGCAAATTCGAGAAAAACTATTGACCTTCCTTTTTGACCCGGGATATTGAGATAACATACTCCAATCCGGTAATTGATGTTGGCATTTTCAGGATTGATTTCGTATAATTGGAGATATCCTGGTAATGCATCGACATAATCTTCATAGAGCATAAAATATTCGGCATTGAGGAAAATTTCTTTAGGATACCGTGTTTCCTGCGTGGTAGCCAAAGAAATAATAATGAAAAGTGAAAAAAAGATTGTAATTGATCGTTTCATATCTTCAGATATTTCAGGTATAACAAATTTAACAATATAATTTGGTTAAAAAAAACATAATGAAGATACAAACCAGCCGTGTTTTGAAGTCTTAACCTGCAGTTTACCGTGGTTAATTATTCTTTACGGGGCCGGATTTTCCTATTCCTGTTGAATTTTTCAGATCAATAACGTTATTTCTTATTTTTTCTTCGACTCCAGAGTATGAGCCATATAAGGATCAAGCCGGCAGGAATGGCTATCCAGAAGATCCAACCCGGGAATCCTTTTCCGGTTTTTTCTTGCTCCTGAAGATCTAAGTACCTGGTGATGGCAGCCTCATCAATTTCAGCAGCAGCAAGATCGAGAAACAGAGCCATTATATCGGATTCTTTCAGTCCGTATTGTCCTGCGCGTTCGTAAAGATATGCGATAAGTTCTTCGATGGTATTGATGTTCTGTTCTTCCATATCGAGTTCTTCCAGTAATCTTGAAAGATTACCGGAAGCGATCTCTGACAACAAACCATAAAAGCGCTCGAGATCCATGTTCCCATTGATTGCCAGTGCAACAACAAGAGCCATCAGATCCTCTTCACTGTAATCGGAGTCTTCCGCATGAAGGCTGAGGTAGTCAAACAATTGATCCGAAGTAAAGATCCCCTCCTTTTCAAGATCCAACCCATCAAGCATTTTTTTAAGGTTGCCTGTGGCATACTTCTGTAAGTTATGATGGAGATCGGTTATTTTCTCTTTTTCCTGATTTCCATATTCATTGACAAGAGCGTACAGGTCGGCGTCGGAATAATCCCTGTCGGATGAAATCTCCAGCAGGTAATCCAGAAGTTCGCGGGGTGTTGTAATATTTTCTTCTTCAAGGTTCAGGCTGTCGAGAACAGTTTTCAGATCACCGGTTGCCAGGTTCCTTAACTGGGTCAGTGTATTATTTAAATCGTCCGTTGCGTAGCGGTTCAGGATACCGGTTGCATCGTGGATCATCTCTTCCGCGATGGTGTCTTTCACTTCGACCGTTGGCCCGGTTTCTGCAATGATCATCTCTGGTTTTGCAACAGGATGGTAATCAACAACAATTTTTCTACTTTTCTGATTGCCGAATTTATCGGTCAGGCTAAATTGAAGCAGGTTCACCCCTTCTGATGGGGTATAACTGTAGGAAAATTTCTCTTCCGCTATGTCAAACTCTTCCTTTTTCAGCAAAACCTCGTTAACAAACGATTCAACGGTGAGTTTTGAGCCAGGTTCCAATGCCAGATCGATCGTGATCTGATCATTGCTGGTTACGGAATAGGTGGTATCTTCCAGGCTCATTTCAGCAACCCGATCGGTCAGGGTCAGCTGCAGTGTGGTGAGATTCAGCTCAGACGCAGGCTGATCCTTTGTAAACGCGATCTCTTTTGTGACGGTATTATACCCTTCATTCTCAAATACAATTTTGTAGTTGCCTGCAATCACGTTGAATTTATACTCTCCTGTTTCCGGATCGGGTTTAATGATCTGGATCGTATCCCCTTTTGCATTTATCACGAGAATGGTATACAGGCCGTAAGGTCCTTTGATCTTATCAAAGGGCACAACACCATGGACATAAAATTTCCTGGGGTGTTCATCGGAATAGATCTCGTAGCGATAGATATCCTGGTCTCCCAGCCCCTGGTCGGAATACCTGGCATAGTAACCATAAATTCCGTTTTGTACAGGAACGAAAAAGAGATCGTCGTCTGTTGTATTTATCGGATAGCCTATATTCAGCGGTGCAGACCACTCACCGTTTTCGAGCAGTGTAGAATAGAATATATCATACCCACCCATGTTCAGGTGTCCGTAGGAGCTAAAATACAGGGTTTTTTCATTGTCGGAAATAAACGGGGACTCCTCGTTGTAGGGCGTGTTTATTTTTGGTCCCAGGTTTACAGCAGGGCCCCAGTCGCCTGTAGAGTCCCGTTCGGATTTGTAAATATCGAGATAGCCGTAAGTCCCTTTTCGGTTACTGGTAAAGTAGAGGGTATTCCCATCCCTGGATATGCAGGCATGCGACTCCCAGTATTTGGTGTTGATGTAATCATTCAACTTTTCAACAGGCGACCAGATGCCATCCCTGAGACGGGTTACATAAATATTACCGTCATATTCATCATTTTTATAGAGATACAGGACCGTCCCGTCGTTCGATAGTGAGGTTGAGAAACATTTTTCATCCACATCGACACCGAGCATTTCGGTCATATTCATTGGTTCAGTCCATTTTCCATCCACTTTTTTCGAGTACATCAGGGCATCGTAAAAAGCCAGGGCACGGGTAAACACTATGGTGCTCTCATCGCCGGAAACAACCGGGCTGAAGTCACTGAATCTGGAATTTATCGGATCCCCAAGATTCTCATAGTCAACATAAAGTGGCTCGTTCTGGAGCTTCTTGGCATATTCGCAAGCCTCTATTTGTTTATCCACAACCTCTTCATTATATACATTGGGATTCAATATTTTTTTAAACTCCCTGAATGCTTCAATTGCCTTATCCAACTGGTTGTTTACCCTGTAGGCCCGTCCCAGATAAAAATAGGCATCGGGGGGAGCCTGTTCCTCTTTCAGGGATCCTTCACGGTATTTCGGATTGATGTTTTGAACCGCTTTTTCAAGGTAGGATACTGCACTGGCTTTTTCACCGGGAATATTCAGATAACAGATACCTACCCGGTAGTTGTAATTGTCGTTATCCGGGTAAGTTTCAAGCAGTGACAGGTAATAGGGCAATGCATCTGCATATTCTTCAAAAAGAAGCCAGGATTCTCCTTCCATGAAGTTTATTTTCATTGCATCTTTATCCAGTTCTTGTGCAACTGCTGTCATGGAAAAGATCAAGAAGCAGCTTATGGCAGAAAGAAGGGTTTGTTTCATGGTATTGGTGAAATCATTTTCACGAATTTAATAAATTAAATCATACGATATTGAATTAAAATGATGAATTGCTGAAATGCTTTGACATAAGCAAGACTGGGGAAAACAAAAGGCAGATTTCCCCCTGGGAAAATATTCACTATGCCGGTTTTGAATACTTCAAAACGGCAGGTTTATCCGGTTGGGGATTTTGTGGATATTGGCAGTTATTTTGCTTAATCCGGTTAAAAGCTTCTGTTCGGGTCGAAATTTTCCAGGTATTCTGCCACTCTTTTCAGGAACATTCCACCAAGTGCTCCGTCCACTACCCGGTGATCGTAGGACAGGGAGAGGATCATTAGATGCCTGATAGCAATGGCATCTCCGTGTTCCGTTTCAACCACAGCCGGTTGTTTACGGATTGCCCCGACACCCAAAATAGCCACTTCGGGCTGATTGATAATGGGTGTTCCGGTGATATTTTGGAATGTGCCAAAATTGGTAATGGTAAAGGTTCCTTCCTTGATTTCATCCGGGCGAAGTTTATTTTCCCGGGCACGGTTAGCCAGGTCGTTTACGGATTTTGCCAGTCCAATCAGGCTTTTCTCATCGGCATGTTTAATCACCGGTACGATCAGGTTCCCGCCCGGGAGGGCGGTAGCCATCCCGATATTGATTCGTTTCTTCAGGATTATTTTTGTTCCATCAACAGAAACATTGATCAGGGGAAAGTCTTTCAACGTTTTTGCCGTGGCTTCAATGAACAGGGGAGTAAAGGTCAATTTCTGTTTTTCCCTGGAGAGAAACTGATCTTTTACCCTGTTTCTCCAGTTCACAAGGTTTGTTACATCGGCTTCAATAAAGGAAGTAACGTGCGGAGAGGTTTGTTTTGATTTAATCATATGTTCCGCAATCAGTTTCCTCATCCTGTCCATTTCGATTATTTCATCGCCGGAAGCGGATACGGGTTCCGGTTGTTTGGGTTCCTTGTCCGTTACAGGGGGTTTTTCAACGACTTTTTCCCCGGGTGTGGGTTCAGCAGGGGTACTCCGCTTATTTATATAGGAGAGAAGGTCTTCTTTGGTAATTCTTCCATCGCTACCTGTTCCCTGAAGCTGGTCAAGTTCGTCATGGGATATTCCTTCTTTGCTGGCGATATTTCGTACCAGGGGGGATAGAAATTTTCCTCCTGAGGTACGACTTTTCAATCCGGAGGCAGTGATCTCAACCTCCTCTTTTTCTGAGGAGGTTTTTTCCATATCCTCCCTGATCCGTTCCACTTCTTTCTCCACCGCTTTTTCTTTTTCGACCGTTAGCGGTTCCCCTTCCTCTTCGCCTTCTGTCATTATGATCGCCAGGGCGTCACCAATTTTCGGGATATCTCCTTCTTTGAAGAGCAGTTTCTCAATTTTTCCGTCCCATGGAGAGGGGACTTCGGAATCTACTTTGTCAGTGGCCACTTCAACGATTGCATCATCTTCTTTTACCGCATCTCCTTCCTGGACAAGCCATTTTGTAATGGTTGCTTCAATAACGCCTTCACCCATTGCCGGAAGTTGAATTTCTAATTTAGCCATGTGTGGAATTATTTCTGATTTTAGTTTTTATTTAGTCTAAATAATTGGCAAAAATAGTGATAATTTCCTTATTATCCATTTCCCAGGTATTTAAATGCCTTCAGAATCATCTGGATATCATGAACTACCCGATAGTCTTTCACGTAGATCAGATTGATATCCCGTTGCGTATCTTTATCCGGATCCTGGATTCCTTTTCCCAATGCCGGTTCAATTACACCAGGGCGTAATTCCGGCAGATCTTTCTGGTGAATTCCGGGAGAGGAGGAAACCCCGATCCATGATTTCTTCCCGAGTAATACGTGAACGATATTTCGCACGAAACATCCTTTATTTTTCACCAGTAAAATGGTGACAGGGAGCAGGAGGAGCAGGAGAAGGGAAGATGCCAGATCGAAGAGTCTTTTTTTCCTCCTGTTTACGGTACTGGAGATGGAGTTTAACGGGATCAGATAAATTTCTCCGGTGGTTTCGATGGAGTTGCTTCCGATAATGGATAATGTTTCGGGTGGAGCAATTTTAAAATCGATTTCTGATGAGGTGAGTGCGACCATATTCCGGATGATCTCATATGCCGGGATATCAGCGGAACAGAATATGATCTCTTCGATCCGATCAATACGGATCATCTCCCTGATTTTATTGGTATATCCTGCCAGGAACGAATTCCTGTCATCTTTTTCCGGTTTAACAATGCTTAATACATTGGGTTTAAGGTTTGTCTTTTCAAGGATTGATCTGACACGGTTTGCTTCCAGATCGGAGCCGATAATGATGATCCGTTTTCCTTTTTTCCCCTTAAGGGGGAAATACTCCGGGCTTATCCACCAGAGGAACCATCGGATGGCAAGGGTTGTCATTACGCCCCAGGCTGATCCAAACAGGATCATGGCGCGGGAGAACCTCCATTGGACAGGAAAGAGAGCATAGATAATAAGAATAATGCCTGTCCCGATGATCATCCCTTTGATCACGTTCAGCTGATGGATCTTCCGTTCATATCCTCCTGAGAGCAGGATGGAAATGATCCAGATCAACAGATAACAGGGAACGATAATCTTCATGAACTCTGCCGGGTAGTGCCCTCCTCCAGGGAACCTGTACAACTCCCACAATGGTTTAATGATGTGGAATCCAAGGTAAATAACCAGTGCATCCATAAGGGGAAGGAGCAGTTTGAAGCCTACTCTTTTTACCATGGATAGTGCTGCACGGAAATAGATCGCCAGGTTAATTATGCTTCCGAAGATTTTCTGATTCCTTCTTGAAAAATGCTTGTTGGAAAAAATGATCATTGCCTTATAAAACTGCACCACATAATTCAGGCTTCCCTTTTTTGTGCTCTCCCCTTTATAATGAATGATTGTTGTTTGAGGGAAATAATAATTTTTAAATCCGTTGAGAAGCAGCCGGTATGACAGATCAATATCTTCACCATAAAGGAAAAAATCCTCATCGAACAGCCCAACCGTGTCGAGTGCTTTTTTACGCAGGAACATAAATGCACCGGGAAGAACCTCTATTTCGTGAATTTTTTCAGGATCAAGGTATCCCAGATGGTATTTAGAAAAAAGTTTTGATCGGGGGAAGAGCTTTGAGAAACCGAATATTTTAAAAAAGGCAACCCCGGGAGTGGGCAAAGCCCTTTTTGATTCGGGAAGAAAGGTCCCTTTACCATCGATCATTTTTACTCCCAGTCCGCCGGCTTCGGGATGCTTATCCATGAATTCGATGCATTTTGTGAACGTCCCTTCTTCAACCACTGTATCCGGATTCAGGATCAGGATATATTCCCCTTTTGCCTTTAGTATCGCCTGGTTATTTGCATGGGAGAACCCTTTGTTCTCATCGTTCTCAATCAGTTTAACCTCCCCGAATTTTTCTTTTATCATCTGACAGGAACCGTCTACCGAGCTGTTGTCAACGACAAAAATTTCCGATGCTGTTCCCTTCAATGCTGTTTTTACTGAGAACAGGCATTGTTCCAGGAAATATTTAACATTATAGTTGACAATAACGATTGAGAGTTTCACGCTATCAAAAATAGAAACAACTGGGATATTATCAAAGGGTATTCATGTCGGGCGGACGGTTATGATGAAAGTGTTGGTTCGAACGGAACTCTGTTTACAATGGATCGCCCGAGGGTTATTTCATCGGCGTATTCGATCTCATCTCCGATAGATACTCCCCTGGCAAGCGAGGAAATTCTGATGGGATATTTATGGAATTTGCGGTAGATAAAAAAATTGGTTGTATCACCCTCCATGGTGGTACTCAGGGCAAGGATAATCTCATTTACCTCTCCGGCTTTGATTTTTTCTTCCAGGGTATCCAGTTTCAGGTCGCTTGGTCCGATCCCATCCATCGGTGAGATAATGCCCCCCAGTACATGGTATATACCATGGAATTGCTGGGTGTTTTCAATGGACATTACGTCTTTAATGTTTTCCACAATACAGATGATGGAGTGATCCCTTTTGGGGTCGCTGCAGATGTAACAGGTTTCGGTATCGGAAATGTTGTTACAGACTTTGCAGTATTTGATCCCGGTTTTCAGTTTTATCACCACTTCCCCGAACTGTCTGACCTCTTCAGGACTTTGTTTCAGCAGGTGGAGTACCAGCCTTAACGCAGTTTTTCTTCCAATACCGGGAAGTCTGGCAAATTCACTGACCGCATTTTCCAGTAATTTCGACGGGAATAGTTGTATGCTCATCGTATGTCCATTTTATAATGCGACCAAATTTAACACCTAATCTGTGTTTACGCAATATTTTTTATGTTGAATTGTTTTTATTATTCTTGCACAAATTTGAAGTTGTTTTCCGATGGATCCACGACTGGTTTTCGGTATAACTGCCGGTTATTTTGCTTTACTGCTGCTTGTTTCTCATTTTACTTCAAAGAAGGCGACCAACACCACGTTTTTTACCGGGAATAAAAGATCACCCTGGTATGTTGTAGCTTTTGGTATGATCGGAGCTTCGTTGTCGGGGGTTACCTTCATCTCCATTCCCGGTGAAGTTGGGGCATTGATCTCACCCGATGAGCCAACCATTAAGGCATTCTCCTATTTTCAACTGGTGCTGGGGTACTTACTTGGATACTTTGTGATTGCAAATGTGTTAATGCCGCTTTATTACCGGTTAAACCTGGTTTCTATTTATACCTATCTGGACCAGCGGTTTGGCATCAGCACCTATAAAACGGGGTCTTTATTTTTCCTGCTTTCGCAAACCATGGGTGCATCGTTGAGACTGTTCCTTGTGGCCGGTGTTTTGCAGATCGGATTTTTCGATTCATACGGGATCCCGTTCAGCGTAACTGTTCTGGTGACCATTGTATTGATCTGGGTTTATACCTTCCGGGCAGGCATCAAAACCATTGTCTGGACAGATACTCTGCAGACCTTCTTCATGTTATCGGCTGTTTTAATCAGTATTTTTGTGGTGGCAAATTCACTTGGCCTGTCATCAAAAGAAGTTTTCCATAATCTCCATCAGCACCCCTTTTCTAAAGTATTCTTCTGGGACTGGCAAAGCAGCAAGTACTTTTTTAAGCAATTTTTCTCCGGAGCATTCATTGCCATTGTCATGACCGGTTTGGACCAGAACATGATGCAGAAGAATCTGACCTGCCGGAATATCAAGGAGGCGAAGAAAAACATGTACTGGTTCAGCTTGATCCTTATTCCAACAAATTTTCTGTTTCTAAGCCTGGGTCTCATGCTCTACCTGTTTGCTGAAACGAAGGGCATTCCGATACCGGTTAAAACCGATGATCTTTATCCAATACTTGCATTGAATCATTTTTCCGTTTTTGCGGGCATTGTTTTCCTGCTCGGTATTATTGCAGCTGCTTTTTCCAGTGCAGATTCAGCCTTAACGGCTTTGACTACTGCATTCTGTGTTGATTTTCTTGATCTTAAGAAGAGGAATGAAAAGACAAGCAAACGGATCCGGTTAGCGGTTCACATCGGTTTTTCAACCATCATGTTTTTGGTCATTGTTATTTTCAGGGCGATTAACAACGACAGCGTGATTTCAGCCGTGTTTACCATAGCGGGGTATACATATGGTCCCCTGTTGGGGTTATATGCATTCGGGATGTTTACCCGTATCAGGATAAGGGATAAACTGGTTCCGGTTGTCGCCATCATTTCGCCCGTGATCAGTTACTTTATCAGCGCAAATTCTGTCGCCTGGTTTAATGGTTACCGGTTTGGTTTTGAGTTGCTTATAGTAAATGGACTGCTGACGTTTGTTGGGCTTTTGTTAATACGGAAAAGAAAGGGGTAAAGTATTCAACGTTCAACATCTGCCAAAGGCATTCCTTTGGAAGAACACCGAACGTCCAACATTCAATTTCGGGTATTAGAATCGGGTATTCCCGATGTTTATTGTTAACCGGATACAAAGACGCCCAGGTTGGGCGTCTTTACATTGCGTGTATTTTCGATGCATTATGGTTTCGCTCAGGGGGTGTATCAAAAGTGATTTTTCTCACGCTAAGCCGCAAAGTGTCCGCAAAGAGAAATTGAATTAAAATAGGAATAGACAGAGATATACATCCTTTGCGTTTCTTTGCGTCTTCTGCGAGATTCTTTTCTTTTGTACTTTTGATACACCCCCTACATGCGTGTATTAAGGATTGATTATCGGTTGGTATTAGAGAAGGCCCGCCTACTGCGGGCAGGCATGCTTTGTCTACGGGTTCATCTAACACTGTCACTTATTAACTTATAATTTATAACTGATAACATATTACTAATCAATACGTTCTTGTCATCGTTTCAGGGACGACGAGGATGTAATTGGCTGCGGTAGTATGTTCTTCTTCAATGCTGTCCAGGTTATCCTGAAGTTTTGTGGTGATGGTACGGATAATCAGTTCGGGATGGTTTTGTTGGATATACCAGACAATTCCCTGAAAATTATCGGAATGGTAGCTTCCATTGAAATGGATGATCTGTTTCCCGGGCTGCCAGTGCTTCAGGATGAAATAAGCCATTGTAGCATCTTTAACAGCCTGTGCTTTTGGGAGATTCTCATTGGCATGCATGCCTCCCATTCCACCCATGTTCAACATATCTTTATAACATTTCAATTCAGGATCATAAGGTATGGGAAGGGGTTGAATGAACTGCCTGGCAGTCCCGGAAAGTTCTTCCAGCCCTTCAAAGCCTTTTTTGGCAACCAGTGAAGCGTAACGCCTGGGTATGTTGGAAGCAATAAACACCAGTCCGCTGTCTTTTGCAAAACGCAACAATGGTTTATAATCGGTTTTGTAATTATTCCATAACCGGGTTTCGCTTTCAAAGCTGCTTTCTGAAATGGCGCCCTTCATAAATTCATTAATAATTATTTGATTATCAGCCTCAAACATTTCAGCAGCAAGGATAAGATCCTTCCCTTTCATTGCATACAGATCGATGGTAAGTTCATACTGGAGCCAGTGCGCTATGGGATTATCATGAAGCTCGCCGAAAAAAATAATATCAGCCCCTTCAAGATCCTTTACCATTTTCGAATAAGCTACCTCTTTTCCATTCTGGCTATACAACCGGTAAGCAGGCTTGTCCTTTTTGAAAGCCATACCGAGAAGTGCCAGAATTAACAAAACAAATATTTTGCTTTTCATTTTTTTAAATATTACCGGATATTTCAATTCCCGCCAAAGTTTCTAAAAAATCTTGAAAAAACAAATCCATCACGATTTTAAAGGGGGGAAGAGAGACACTCTTTTAATTATTTAAATTTGATTATATTTGATTAAACAAAAATATCTATTATGGAAGTAACGAGAACATTTGATCTCCTTGAAAGGTCATTGGCAAACCATCCGAAAGAGGATGCCCTGGTGGGCAAAAAGAACAAAGAATGGATCAAGTACAGTACGAAGGAGTATGTGGATAATGCTACCTATATGAGTTACGGCCTGCTGGCGCTGGGAGTGAAAAAAGGAGAGCGGGTTGCAATAGTCTCCAGCGGGCGACCGGAATGGAACTTTGCTGACATGGGAATGAGTCAGGCAGGTATAGTCCATGTTCCCATTTACCCCACCATCAGTTTTGAGGATTATGAATATATTTTGCAGCATGCGGAACCGAAGGTTGTTTTTATAAATGATAAAAACCTGTACGAGAAACTCAAACCGATCATCGAAAAAACCAAAACGGTAAAGGAGATCTATACATTCAATGATGTGGAAGGAGTGAAATCATGGATTGAAGTGCTCGAGCTTGGAAAAGAGAACGCATCAAAATTTGAGGATGAACTGAAAAATATCAAACAGAATATTTCTCCCCAGGATCTCCTGACTATTATCTATACATCGGGCACCACGGGTTTTCCAAAAGGGGTTATGCTCAATCACCGTAACATCATTAGTAACGTCATTGCCACAGCGCCCGTGCATCCATACGGACCAGAATCAAAGGTTTTGAGTTTTCTTCCCATCAGCCACATTTATGAACGAATGCTCAATTATCATTTCCAGTACAAAGGGATGGGCATTTATTATGCCGAGAGTATGGGAACCATTGTGGAGAACCTGAAAGAGGTTAAGCCCGATCTGTTTAGTACTGTACCAAGGCTTCTCGAGCGGGTTTATGACACGATCATTGGAAAAGGCAAGGATCTGCCCTACCTGAAGAAGCAGATCTTTTTCTGGGCTGTAAACCTGGGACTCAAATTCGAAGTCCCGAAAGGGAATGGCTGGTGGTACATGAAACAATTACCCCTTGCCGACAAGTTGATCTTTTCGAAATGGCGGGAAGCATTGGGTGGAAATGCAAAAATCATCGTCTCCGGCGGAGCGGCCCTCCAGCCGCGTCTTGCCAGAGTATTCACTGCCGCTAAAATCACTATCCTTGAGGGATACGGATTAACAGAAACTTCACCGGTTATTGCCGTAAACAATTATACCACACAGGAGATCAAAGTGGGAACCGTTGGACCGGTCATCGAAGGGGTGGAAGTAAAAATTGCTGATGACGGGGAGATATTGTGCAAGGGGCCCAATATTATGCTGGGGTATTACAAGCAACCGGAGCTGACGAAAGAGGTTATTGATGAGGAAGGGTGGTTCCATACCGGTGACATCGGTGTACTGGTCGAGAATAAATACCTGAAAATCACTGATCGTAAGAAGGAAATCTTCAAACTTTCCAGCGGGAAATATGTTGCCCCCCAGGTGATTGAAAACAAATTCAAAGAATCGTTCTTTATTGAACAAATCATGGTGGTTGGAGAAAATGAAAAGTTCTCCAGCGCCCTTATCGTTCCCAATTTCGAATTCCTGCATAACTGGTGCACATTGCACGAGGTGAAATTCAGAGATAATGAAGAATTGATTCAACTTCCGGAAGTCATTGCCAGGTATCAAAAGGAAGTGAGCGAGATTAACAGACAGCTTGCGTTTCATGAACAGATCAAACGATTCAGGCTGGTGTGCGAAGAATGGTCTACCTTAACGGGTGAACTATCCGCTAAACTGAGTTTGAAGCGTAAGGTGATTGCTGACCAATATGCGGAAATAATCCGGGAGATATTTTCGAAGGACCCGGAATAGATGGATTACATTTTTGAGATAATCTCCTTCGCCTGTGCGATTGCCCGTTGAATGCCTGAAGGGTCCTGGCCTCCCGCTGTGGCAAAGAATGGCTGGCCACCGCCCCCTCCCTTGATCTCTTTCGCAATCGTTTTTATCAAGGTGCTGGCATTGAGATTTTTTTCTTTCACCAGGTTGTCGGCTATCATGATGGCAAGGCTCGCTTTTCCATTCAATTCGGTTCCGAGGATCAGAAAGAGATCGTTTATCTCTTTTTTAAGTTGGAAGGCAAGGTCTTTTATTCCTTCCACGGAGTGAATCTTTATCTGCTCGGCAATCACATTCATATCGTTTATTCGGATGACCTTCCTTTCAAGGTCTTTTTTCAGCAGTTTTAGTCCTTCTTTTTCAAATGCTTCGAGGCGTTTGTTCAACAGGGTGTTTTGTTTTACCAGATTGCGAACATCCTGTATCAGGTCGTTAGACCCTTTCATTTGTCTGGCGATTTCCTTCAGGAGGTTGAGCTGTTCGGTGATATACTGGTCGGCTGTTTGTGCGGTAATGGCTTCAATTCTTCTTACCCCTGCTGCAATAGCACTTTCCGAGATGATTTTAAAATAGCCGATCTGACCGGTTGCTTCCACGTGGATTCCACCGCAAAGCTCCAATGAATCTCCAAATTTGATGGTTCGTACGCGGTCTCCGTATTTTTCCCCAAACAGAGCGATTGCCCCTGATTCTCTGGCTTCTTCCATGGAGATGTTCATCTGCTCTTCCCGTCTCAGGTTTGCACGGATGAGTTCATTTACCATCGATTCGATCTTCGTGATCTCTTCATCGGTAACTTTCTGAAAATGGGAAAAATCAAACCGCAGGTGATCGGGTATTACCAGCGACCCTTTTTGTTCAACATGCGATCCCAGCACTTTTCTGAGGGCATGGTGTAACAGGTGGGTGGCGGTATGGTTATTGGCGATACGATTTCTCCTTTCCATGTCCACCACAGCATGGAATGGTTCATCTCCTTTTTCCGGCAGTTCGGGTGCAATGTGGATCGTGAGTTCATTTTCCTTTATTGTATCGTGAATGGGATACCGCTTCCCCTGCGACTGGATAAAACCTCTGTCGCCTATCTGGCCGCCCGATTCAGCGTAAAACGGAGTACGGTTAAAAACCAGCTGGTAAAATTCTTTTCCTTTTGATTTTACTTTCCGGTACCGGACTATCCGCACATCTGCTTCGGGTGTTTGGTATCCGATAAATTCACCGGCCTCTTCATCCCGGATGATTACCCAGTCATTGGTCTCAACTGCAGCGGCATTTCTCGATCGTTCTTTCTGGTTTTTCATCTCTTGTTCAAATTCGTCACGGTTTACTGAAAGTTCATGTTCTTTCAGGATAAGTTCAGTCAGATCGAGGGGAAAACCATAGGTATCATACAGTTCAAAGGTGATTTTACCATTGATTGTTTTTCGTTTTGATGCCCTGGCTTCCTGAATGATCTGATCAAGCAATCGGATCCCGGTATCGAGTGTTTTAAGGAAACCAACTTCCTCTTCATGAATTACCCGTTCGATCAGGTTTTGCTGCTTCTTCAATTCAGGGAAGGCCCCCTCCATGTTTTTTACCAGGGTTACGACCAGTTTATGAATAAACGGTTCGGTCTGGTGAAGGAATGTATACCCATAACGGACGGCTCTCCGCAAGATCCTGCGTATCACATAACCGGCTTTTGTGTTGGACGGTATTTGCCCGTCTGCAATGGAAAAAGCGATAGCTCTCAGGTGATCGGCAACTACCCGCATCGCTGTATCGGGCTCATCGTTTTTCCCATATTCCACTGCTGTCAGGTCTGAAATGTGTTGAATCAGGGGTTGGAAAATATCCGTGTCATAATTGGATTGTTTTTTCTGCACCACCATACACAATCGTTCAAATCCCATGCCCGTATCGATATGTTTGTTTGGCAGGGGTTCAAGCTTTCCATCAGCTTTCCTGTTATATTGGATAAAGACAAGGTTCCAGATCTCGATTACCAGCGGGTGATCTTTGTTAATCAGTTCCCTTCCATTCACTTTTTCCCTTTCCCCGTCTTCTCGCATATCGACATGAATCTCCGAACAGGGTCCACAGGGTCCGGTATCTCCCATTTCCCAGAAATTATCTTTTTTCGTGCCGGTCAGGATCCGTTCTTCATCAATTACTTCTTTCCAGAAGGCATACGCTTCCTCATCGCGCTCAAGGTTTTCTTCAGGATTTCCTTCAAAAACAGTAGCATAGAGACGATCTTTGGGTATCTGCAAGGTTTCAACCAGGAATTCCATGCCCCAGCGAATGGCCTCTTTTTTGAAGTAATCCCCAAATGACCAGTTTCCCAGCATCTCAAACATGGTATGGTGGTAGGTGTCATGTCCAACCTCCTCAAGATCATTATGTTTACCAGAAACCCTGAGGCATTTCTGTGTATTGGCAATGCGGGCATATTGCGCCGGGGAGTTCCCCAGGAAAATGTCTTTAAACTGGTTCATGCCCGCGTTGGTGAACATCAGTGTAGGATCGTTCTTTATCACCATGGGTGCTGATGGAACAACATGATGCTGTTTCGATCGGAAAAATGTAAAAAACGCTTCTCTCAGCTGGTTTGAATCCATATGGTTCTGATATTGAGGATTTTAATTTTAAAAAAAACAATCATTTTCATGAATCCTGGTGGGACTGGCTTGTAAAATTAAATTATTTAAATTAGATTTGCTTCACGTTGAGTGCTTTTTTTAAAGTGCCATCCTTCTAAGGATTAATATAATATGGCAAAAGAGAAGTTTAAATTTAACCAGGAATCGTTAAGTTTTGATAAAATCAGACTGAGTTTCTGGGATAAAACCGTTCGGTTTTTCACCTATTTTATGGCTAGTGTTTTACTGGCTGTTCTTTATGCCGTAATCTTTGCACTGCTTTTTGATTCTCCCAAAGAGAAAGCGTTGATCAGAGAAAACGAGCAGCTTATCCTGCAATATGATGTGATGAACAGGAAGCTGGCTACTGTGGAAAAAGTGCTGGAAGAATTACAGGAGAGGGACGACAATATTTACCGTACCATTTTTGAGGCTGAGCCCATTTCAAAATCTATACGGAATGCGGGCATGGGTGGAATTAACCGTTATGTGGAGCTTGAGGGGTATGATAATTCGGAAATCGTTATTGAAACGGCAAAACGACTTGACAACATATTGAAGAAAGTTTATGTTCAGTCGAAGTCGTATGATGAAGTGATCAATCTGGCGATGAATAAAGAAAAGTTTATTGCCAGCCTTCCTGCAATTCAGCCCATTTCCAATAAGGACCTGAAGCGAACCGCATCGGGGTGGGGATACCGGATACATCCCATCTACAAGATCAGAAAATTCCATTATGGAATTGATTTTACAGCCCCAACCGGAACAGAGATCTATGCAACCGGTGACGGTACTGTTATTGCAATGGTCAGTTCACGAAGAGGTTACGGTAATGAAATCAGAATTGACCACGGTTACGGATACGTTACCCGCTATGGACACATGAGTAAATTCAATGTGAAAAAGGGGCAAAAGGTAAAGCGGGGAGATATCATCGGTTTTGTCGGAAGTACCGGTTTGTCTACCGCCCCGCATCTTCACTATGAAGTTCATCACAATGGGAAAAAAGTCAATCCGATTAACTACT
>CAZTES010000011.1:0-1519 GCA_964612275.1 uncultured Rikenellaceae bacterium | reverse complement strand
CATCTTCACTATGAAGTTCATCACAATGGGAAAAAAGTCAATCCGATTAACTACTTTTTTGATGATCTGACAGCGGAGGAATATGACCGAATGATTGAATTATCGATGGCATCCGGGCAATCCTTTGATTAACCGGAACATCGTTTTGTTATTTCAGGCAGGAAAGCGGATCAGATAAATTTCCTGCTTTTTTTTTGCCGATCTCAGCATGAACCTTCTTGGATTAGCGTATTATACCCTTGTAATCTTCCTTTCGATTGATCAGACCGAACTGGCTCATGATCAGCAATTACTTCTTCCTGATACGGTCGTTCAGGCAGACACTTTCAATATCGTTTGTGTCGGAGACATTATGCTGGGTACGGATTACCCTTCAGGGATCTACCTGCCGCCGGGAGGTGAGTGTTCTCCGTTACTGGCAGATGTTGAACATCTCCTGGTCGATGCAGATATTACCTGTGGAAATCTGGAAGGTACGTTTGCCGGTGAAGAAGGGGAACCAAAGAAATGCAAGGATACAACACAGTGTTTTGTCTTCCGGATGCCGGATCATTTTGTTGAGTGCCTTCATGCTGCCGGTTTTGATTTTCTAAGCCTGGCAAACAACCACAACGGTGATTTCGGTGCAGCCGGGAGAAAGAGAACCAGGATGATCCTTGAAAATGCAGGCATAAAAACAGCCGGCCTGCTGGGTCATCCGGTAAGTTATATCAGGAAAGATAGCATAACCTACGGTTTTTGTGCCTTTTCGCCTCATCCAGGGACAACGGATCTCACGAACGGCAGGCAGGTACAAGAAATAATCAGCAAGCTGGACAGTGTATGTGATATCGTTATCGTTTCGTTTCATGGGGGTGCAGAAGGAAAAGATTATCAGCATGTGACCAGGGAGGATGAAGTCTATCTCGGATTCAACCGGGGGAATGTGTATGAATTTGCTCACCTTGCAGTGGATGCAGGTGCGGATATCATTTTTGGGCACGGACCCCATGTTACGCGAGCTGTAGAATGCTACCGGGAGCGGATCATCTTTTATAGTTTAGGGAACTTCTGTACCTATGGGCGTTTTAAACTGGAAGGCCCGAACGGAGTTGCTCCAATGGTCAGAATATCCGTTGACAGGGAAGGAAAATTTTTGAAAGGAAAGGTATTTCCGATCGTTCAGCGTGGAAGAGGAGTTCCTGAAATTGACTCTTCTCTAAAGGCCATTACCGCAATGAAGAACCTGACAAAAACCGACTTTCCGGATGCACTGGTCGATATTACGGGTGATGGAATGATTCTGACGGCGGGTACAGATATCACGTTGGCTGAACAGGTCGATGACCAGGATTCACTAATGGTAATCCCAAGGATCAGTACTTACCTGGGTAATGAACGAAGGAATTATTATGGTAATTTGGCTCCTCCCCGGCT
Organism: uncultured Rikenellaceae bacterium; assembly: GCA_964612275.1. Lineage (GTDB taxonomy): Bacteria > Bacteroidota > Bacteroidia > Bacteroidales > VadinHA17. Next base: position 103 of record CAZTES010000011.1, on the reverse strand, counting down.
AAAAATCATCTGGAAACTCTACCTTGGAAAGGGAGAGACCTTGATTTCCAGGAAACTTGGGACCAAAGAGTGGGCTGGTGCAGGCTGGACCGGACAACCATTA
>CAZTES010000010.1:26417-35833 GCA_964612275.1 uncultured Rikenellaceae bacterium | reverse complement strand
CTGATCTTGTATCAAACTCTTCAAAATAATGAATAATCCAAGGTTTTCTTCCCTTCGTATATCTTACCCACCCGGAATTATGTTCGTTTAGTCATTTATCCAAATCATTTGTACTTCCGTAATAGTAAGTTTCATGAGAAATGCTCTTTAGTATGTAAACTGAATAGGCCAATTGCTTCTTTTTTTGAAATGAACAATGTTAAGGAAAACCAATGATCAATCAGACAATTTATCCTTTGATTTTATGCCCCGTTCTCCCGAAGGGATCCCTTTGGGAGACCACCTTGCCTGCCGAAGGCAGGTCCGGCATTTCTCCAAAAGCAAGGCAAAAGTAATAAAAACCAGCTGATCCTTCAAACTTCCCATCCCAGGCCCGGGAGTTTTTGTTTTAATGGCTGCCGTTCCAGCAACGGATCTTCGAAGCAGACGTTACTGCTAAAACACCTTTTGACATGGACCCCTATGCTATCGAGATGAAGAATGGTATGGAAGAGAGGGAGTAGATGGGGATATCGGTCGTAGCCAGTAATAAAAATCCCAGCCTTTCAGCAATATAGTAATCAGTTCTTCTCTTTCAGTCCCTACGGGACGAATGCATCCACCTATGTATTTTAACAGCCACTGAAGTGGCTGCCTATTGTATTTTAGTCCCTCGGGGACACTGCTTTAGTGAATTCAAAACCTAAATATATTATATGCCAAATAGTCCTTCATTATCTATGGATAATCTAAGAATGATTGGATCATTTTCTAAATTGAAGTCCCGCAGGGACTTACAGGAAATAGCCAGCCAGTTTACTGGCTGGTGTCAAGGAACTAAGAATCATACAGCCCGTAGGGCTTGAAAGGATCACAATAAATATTTTTCTTCGAATTGAATCCCATGGAGATTTAGAATTTCAATCAACTCCTCCCGGTAAGTTTTTTTCTTATGATGTTCGACTTGTTTATTGATATAAACAATTGTATTCTCTAATTGGGATATACCAATTGTGAATGCTCCATAACCTTCCTGCCACGAAAAATCCTTCATATTTGGAAATTTGTCATGGATCCATTTTGAAGATCCTCCTTTGAGGTATTGGATTGCCTGGGCAATAGTTAGCGTTGACGGAAGAGAGATAAGTAAATGGATATGATCTTCCACACCACCAGATTTGATTAATTTAAATCCTCTATCACGGGCTATTCCTCCTTGATAAGGGAAAAGTTGTTCTCTCATCTCGGGATTCAGCCATTTCTGATGGTTCTTCGTCGAAAATACGCAATGTATATTACAACTGATATATGAATTGCCCATGATTAAAAAATTCTTTTCAGTCCCTCTGGGACGTTGGCTTACCTTGTGTCCTAATACAGCCACTGAAGTGGCTGCCTATTGTATTTTAGTCCCTCGGGGACACTGCTTTAGTGAATTCAAAACCTAAATATATTATATGCCAAATAGTCCTTCATTATCTATGGATAATCTAAGAATGATTGGATCATTTTCTAAATTGAAGTCCCGCAGGGACTTACAGGAAATAGCCAGCCAGTTTACTGGCTGGTGTCAAGGAACTAAGAATCATACAGCCCGTAGGGCTTGAAAGGATCACAATAAATATTTTTCTTCGAATTGAATCCCATGGAGATTTAGAATTTCAATCAACTCCTCCCGGTAAGTTTTTTTCTTATGATGTTCGACTTGTTTATTGATATAAACAATTGTATTCTCTAATTGGGATATACCAATTGTGAATGCTCCATAACCTTCCTGCCACGAAAAATCCTTCATATTTGGAAATTTGTCATGGATCCATTTTGAAGATCCTCCTTTGAGGTATTGGATTGCCTGGGCAATAGTTAGCGTTGACGGAAGAGAGATAAGTAAATGGATATGATCTTCCACACCACCAGATTTGATTAATTTAAATCCTCTATCACGGGCTATTCCTCCTTGATAAGGGAAAAGTTGTTCTCTCATCTCGGGATTCAGCCATTTCTGATGGTTCTTCGTCGAAAATACGCAATGTATATTACAACTGATATATGAATTGCCCATGATTAAAAAATTCTTTTCAGTCCCTCTGGGACGTTGGCTTACCTTGTGTCCTAATACAGCCACTGAAGTGGCTGCCTATTATATTTCAGTCCCTCCGGGACTTAAAAATATTCTACACAACAATGAAATTCATCACCCCAAAGGGAAATTCTTTTTTCAATACGTAATCCAATTCCGATAATTGATCTCCAACTCTCCGAATATTTTTTCTTCGTCCGCCAACCTCCGGATCTCCTTCACATCAATTACGTATTTATGCAGGATACCGTCCTGGATGCATAGAAGGTATTTCCCATCGGGAGAGAAATCGGGCTGGACGCCTTCAAATTTCCGCACCAGAAGTGCGTCCGGAGCTACCAGGTTTGTGGTTTCACCTCCCTTAACTACCGTGGCAATATAGGTATCGTTGGCAGAAGGAACCAGGTACTGGTAATCCATTACCGGCTGGTATAGACTGGTATCAAGTAAATAAGGATACACGTAGTAACTCTCACTAATATTACTGAATATACTATTTATAGAATGCACGATATAATACCGGTATTCAGGAGGAGAACTGTCTTTTTCATGATATACCGTGATCGTAACTGATTTCTGATCCGCTGAAAAAATGGCATCGCACTCTTTCCCAAGAATATACTGGTTAAAAGCATGTTCATACTCCCAGGGTAACTGTGGCCTGACCGTAGTTCCTTTTCTGTTAACGATCGGAAATCCTGCCCCGTCAAGGTTCCAGATAGCTGTAATGCTGTCATCCGATGCAGTAAGAATATAATCACTCGAATTATTAAAGAGACAACTTCTTACCGCATTCCTGTGCCATGTTATGGAATCGTAGAAAGAAAATTGATTGATATTCCGGTTATAATACCAGGTATTCACCTTATTGTCATAAGAAGCAGTAGCTAAAAACCGTTCATCGGGAGAGATATCAAGTGCATTTACCCTGGCGGTATGATTGCCCAGTTCCTGAAAAAGTATACCTTCACGGTCATAAAGGTTTACTCCATTTTCATTTACCACCGCAAGGAGGTAATTGCCCCTCCGGCTGAAATCGAACAGGTATCTGTCATTGATCCGGTTGGTTGTTGTGTTTACTTCAAACAGATATCCCTCCTTCAACGAATGGATTTTCACCTTTTGATCCTGATAAAGTATCCCGATGTATTTATTGTCATCCGATAACCGGACATGGCAAACAGGAATTGAATCGGGTGGTATGGCAAGAACCTCATGACCCGTATCATCCCATACTTTCACTTCATTGTTTTCCAGCCACCCATAAATGAGGTTACCGTCCTTTGAAAATTTGGCGGAGACAACATTTGCCGGGCAGGGTAAAAAGTTAAAAAACCTTTTCTTTGTTTCAGGATACTGCTCATCCAGGGCATAGAAAGCATCCAGGACTGCTTTCTTCGCAATGATACTGGTTGAATCTGCTTCATATACGTAGAATGCAGTCTGCAAGCTTAATTCTGGATTGGTCTTCAGCTGCAGGGAAGCAGTAATGAACCAATCTTTTGTCTTTGCTCCCCGCGATTTCTGGAAGTAGTAATAACCAACAGCGACCACGATCAGGATAAAACCAACCGTTGAAATCCCGATAACCCGCTGGAAAGCCTTTCGTTTTGTCAGGTAATCTTCTTTGCTTTTATTTACGAATGAATGCAGCTCTCTGGTCAGGAAAAGCCGATCCTCATATATTTCAATATACTTCAGGTCATCCTGGGAAAGAAGGATCTTTCGTTGCTGGTAATAGATATATGCATTCTCGATCAATTGACGGACCTCCATGATCTCTTTTTCAACCAGGGTGATCTTTTCATAGATCTTTGCCGCCAGGCTGTCGTGCCTGAGCTCATACCGCCCGTTTTCATCCTTATCTCTCAGGATCCGGAGGTTTACAAAATTCTGGATAAGCCCTTTGAGTATCTCTTTTTCTATATCTTTTCCATAGGTTCGTGAAAATTCCAGCACCTCCTCTTCCGTGATCTGCTTTTTGGTTCCTTTGATGGAAACGAAGGATTTCAGTATTGCCAGACCTGTATCCGGATCCTCAAGCGCAGAAATCTGCTCCTCGAGAAAGCTGCCCAGGAGGTCACTCACATCTCCTACCTGGTCAAGGAGGTTAATTGAAAAAACACCCCCCTTAGCCCCCCTTGTTAGGGGGGAAGATTCAGGGTCATCCTTTTCAACGGTCTCAGATTTGTAGCCTGCTTTCCCCTCTTGAGAGGGGTGGTCCGATCCGCCAGCTGGCGGACGGACCGGGGTGTGTTTACCGTAATCCTTAGAGGTAGATAGGCGAAAGATCTTGTCGAGAAATACCTGAAGATAAGTTAATTCTACTTCGTTGGATTCGGGATTTAACGTGTTCAAAAGTGCTTCAGAAAACCCTTCTTCCACTTCGATTCCATGCACCCTGCACGGTCCTTCAATCACATCAACTGCATGCTGACGGGTCATCTTTTCCACCCGCATGCGGTTGGCAAGAAAGTCGCGTATTGTCAGTTCAAATTCTGTAACACTGGCCAGGTATTCTTCGCGTATAGAAAAGATGAATTTGCACTGAACATCAGAATCCAATATGGCTTTTATCACATGGATAAATTGCTCCCGTTCTTCACGGTCACCGAAAATAAACAGCTCCTCAAACTGGTCAAAGATCAGGTAGACCGGCTTAAAATGATCCAGGTAAATAGATTGTAATAATTTAACGATGCGCGCCGGACTGTCTCCCCCAGAGACTGCAAGAGATCCGCTATATCTCCCCCCGGGGGGAGTATCCCGCCCTGGCGGGAGGAGGGGGGAAAACGCTTGCTTTTGGAGTTCAGCAATTAAACTATCCAATATATTTCTACCCCTCCTCACAGTCACAGGAAGCCAGTCGGAATCCTCAAACTTATTCGCCAGTCCGCAATTGATCAGGGAGGTTTTGCCCGTACCGGAGATCCCATACACCAGCAGGATCTTCCCTTCGAACACCTTCTGGTACATCTCTTCGATCTCCCGGTCACGACCAAAGAAGATCTCTTTATCATCACGGGTGTAACTGTCTAGAAATTTAAAAGGAGAAGTCATGAATAATGATTATTTTTTGTTTTTGATCTTTCTAAGAAAATTCTCTAAATCGGAGGTCGGTTCTCCTGTACTCCTGGCTATCCTGATGGCATCTTCCTGAATGGCTATCGCTTCATCTATTCGATCCAATTTGAATAAGAGGGCAGCATATGTGTCAAGGTACATGAGATTATCCTGTTTTATTCTATTTAGCCTTTCAGCCCATTCCAGGGCCTTATTCAATGCATTTTCATCATCAACATACAAATAAAACTCATATGCAATTTTATTTAGGAGACCATAAGAATCTAAATAATATTTATCAATATTCTCAATAGCAATTGTTTTATATCGGGCCCAATCCTCTTTTAAGATTGCTTCATCCAGATAATATGTAAATAATTGACTGTTTTCATATGATATCCAACGAATTACAGTTAATGATAAAGAACCGATATTCCTGATAACACTATCTGCTCCCAAAACAATTATATCAAAAAACTGGATTCTTGAATTATGCTTGGTTTTACTTAAAGCTGATCTTACATATTCCGGGAAATTATTGTTAGTGATCTCTTGAATATAGTTGAATGTTGGGGTTTCAAAGCTAATAGTATATTTGACTGATTTAAACCAATAGTTGTAAGCAAAATCAGGAATTATCGCTTTTATTTCAACCATATTGACAAGACTATCCCGTAGGATAAAACCTCCGGTTTTACCCAATAATATTGGAATTGGAGTTGGAAGGTTTCTTACATCAAATACTCTAGAACCTAATTTGATTGTGTCATTGTCAATTATTCTATAGAGGTCAATTGCTGCTGCACCTGTAGAATCAGGTATGATTATCATATTGTTTTCGTCTGTATATAACGACATTGGAAAATCAGAATCAAAGAAGAGCCGGCCTTTGGGCATTCCTGGAATTGCAAAAGAAACCGGATTTTCAATTCCTTTATAAAGAATATTCAGATTACGTGGAAACATCACAAAATCCTTAGCAGCTTCTGCCAGTCTTTCCTCAACTATTTCCTTTTCTTTCAATGCCCTGGTGGCTTTTGATCTTTCAACTATTGCCCAAATTGTAAATGCTGATAAAATAATAAAAGCTGTCAGCACAATCACACTCATGATCTGTCTCTGTCTTCTTTTTGCACTAAAGAGTATATTTTTACTCTCCTCAATAAATCTTTCAGTTCTTTTATTAAGGAATAACTTCTCCTCATATGGAGCAATGTATTTGAGATCTACAGTTGTCAGGTAGATTTTTCGTTTTTCAAATTGATCCAACGCATTTTCAAGGAATTGCCTGACTTCCAAAAGTTCCTTTTCAACAAGTGTTATCTTCTCATAAATTATATTGGCAAGACTATCATGCCGCAACTCATATCGTCCTATCTCGTCTTTATCTTTTAATATTCTCAGATTGACGAATTGCTGAAGGTGTTCCTTTAAAGATTCATTCGGAATATTCTGTCCGAAAGTTTTTGCAGTTTCCTTTATCTCATCTTCAGAGACTTGTTTTCGTGTACCCTTCAGTGAAACAAAAGATTTTAGAATTGCCAGTCCGGTATCCGGATCATCAAGTACCGATATCTGTTCTTCGAGAAAACTTCCAAGGAGGTCGGATACATCGCCAATGTCTTCTAATAAGTGTATGGTGAAAGAGGTTGAGGGTTGTGCAAATTGTTTACTGTCATTTGATCCGCCGGTTGGCGGATCGTCATTCAACTTGCTTTGCAAGTCGTAATTCGTCCCTGCGGGACTGTCATTCATTGTTGCGAGACGATATATCTTATCGAGAAATACCTGAAGATATGTTAATTCTACTTCATTGGCCTCCGGATTTAGCTTATTCAGCAAGGCTTCAGAAAATCCCTCCTCAACCTCTATCTCATGTACTTTGCATGGACCTTCGATAACCTCTATAGCATGCTGACGGGTCATCTTTTCCACCCGCATGCGGTTGGCAAGAAAGTCGCGTATTGTCAGTTCAAATTCTGTAACACTGGCCAGGTATTCTTCGCGTATAGAAAAGATGAATTTGCACTGAACATCAGAATCCAATATGGCTTTTATCACATGGATAAATTGCTCCCGTTCTTCACGGTCACCGAAAATAAACAGCTCCTCAAACTGGTCAAAGATCAGGTAGACCGGCTTAAAATGATCCAGGTAAATAGATTGTAATAATTTAACGATGCGCGCCGGACTGTCTCCCCCAGAGACTGCAAGAGATCCGCTATATCTCCCCCCGGGGGGAGTATCCCGCCCTGGCGGGAGGAGGGGGGAAAACGCTTGCTTTTGGAGTTCAGCAATTAAACTATCCAATATATTTCTACCCCTCCTCACAGTCACAGGAAGCCAGTCGGAATCCTCAAACTTATTCGCCAGTCCGCAATTGATCAGGGAGGTTTTGCCCGTACCGGAGATCCCATACACCAGCAGGATCTTCCCTTCGAACACCTTCTGGTACATCTCTTCGATCTCCCGGTCACGGCCAAAGAAAATATCTCTGTCCTCGCGGGTATAGCTATCAAGGAATTTAAACGGACTGCCGGTCATAATCAGTATAGCTTAGCCTGATATTTATGCCTCAACCGAGGCAGAAGCAGGAGAAATGGCAGATAACAGGTCTTTGAATTCAGTCACCAGTTCATCATAATTGCTCAATGTCCTGAGGTCACATTTCTCCGTCACTTCCGTACCCAGGTAAAAAAGCTGGTCGTTCCTGAATTTGGTATACATAAAAATATCTTTCTTGATGCCGAATTTCTCCTTTGTATCCAGGACTTCCGAATTGGTATCGATGATCAGTGGTGATAGGTTGAGATACTCTTCGAGGGTTTTTATGGTTTTCATCAGCAGGACAGCATTGCTCTCCGAGAATTTCGTCTCGTCGATCTCTTTGGCAGCAAAATCTGAATCGGAGCTGTTCAGCAGGTCGATCACGTGATGGAACCGTGCCTCCATGTTCTTGGGTTTCCTGACTTTAATTTCCCTGACAGAGACCAGTTTATATTTTGCAAAGAAAGCGATGGATTGAAGGATAAAGGTAAGTTTCTCTTCGTACTCCACGCAGCGTTTCTCGATCTCCTCCTGTGTCAGGTTGATCTGGTAGTGGCCGATTTCGTTTCGTTCCGGCACCCAGAAATCGAGTGCTGCATAGAATTTCTTATCCAGCTTCTCACCCATTTCAGGCATGAACCACCCCAGGTTACTGTCCTGGTAAAATTTTCCGACAACACGGATCAGCCAGGTAAAATTTCCCAGACTCAATACGGTAAACCGGCTTTCAAAATCTTTGGAGATGCTATCCGGCATTTTCAGTTCCTTACGTATTTTATCGTTCCACAATTGTGAAAGCATCACGAAGCAGAGAAACTGCATGGTTCGTTCGATGGTTTTGAAGATCTGATCGAGCCGCATGCGGTCCAGTTCACGCATCGAGCCGGAAAAGAGTCGCCGCAACTCAACACCGACAGGCCAGGGGAAGTTTTTGATGATCTGATCACCAAGGATCCGGTAATCGATCTCCTCCTCTTCTTCATCCTCATCTACGATCAGGTATTTCTGGAGGGATGTTTTGTGTTTTACCATCTCGTCAAAGACGGTGCGGATCAAGGTTTCATTTATTTGAGGCATCGTGATGAGGTTTTATAAATAGCTGGTGCGTATTTAGCAGGAGAATTTACGAAGAAAATCCAGAAAAACAAAAAGAATGGATAGTGACAGGTGACAAGTGATCCGCCTGCGTCAAGACTTCGGCGGACAAGGCGAGTGACGAGAAAAAAAGTCTTTGAGTCTGTATCGGCAATCAAGGATTACGGGGTGCGGATTACGGGTTGCGGGTTACGGGATTGGATTAGACGGGACATTCATAAGTAACTCTCCGCAGCCCCGAAGGGATGCCAATGGAAGAGTCCTGTGGACAGTTGTAACTCGATTGTAACTCATAGTAACTCCATTGTCATACACGGAGAAGACAGACTAAACAAGTCTATTCATCTTTCAGTCCCTCTGGGACGTAACAATGTCTTTGACAAATCATACAGCCATTAAAATGGCTGCCTATTACCTAACAGTCCCTACGGGACGTTTTATTCTGTTTTTTATTTTCGCATTTCTTTGCTTTTATCTAAAAGGTCTTTAAAATTCGAAATTCTCCGAAGTTCTGAAACTTCCGATCTTTCCTCCAGAAGCTCCAATAAAGTAAGATAAGGCACAACAAGTGACCTTCAAAATATTAGGATCAAAGTCTTTCCTTATTCGTCAGACCAACTTTCTCTCCCACGATCCAGCCCTTAGTGGTCAG
>CAZTES010000010.1:25140-26317 GCA_964612275.1 uncultured Rikenellaceae bacterium | reverse complement strand
ACTGCGGACTTAATCTTTCCGTCTCCCTCATCCGCACACTGTCGCTGAATCCGCCTAAGGCGGAGTAGGTGCCCATAGTCCCGCCTCGGCAGGACGAAGGTGGATCAGTCACCTCGTCTCCCCGTAACTCGTAACACGTAACCCGGAACTCTCATCAATCATCATTCATCAACCCTGCCTGCTGTAAGATCCCGACGAACTCTTTCTGAGTTGTCGGGATAAGTTCAACCAGCACAATTCACATCGTCACAGACTTGTGAATTGTGGTTTTCACTTACTCTCTTCGTCTTAATCGTATTCCCTCAAAGTAGTTCACCAGCATCTTCAGCAGGTCGAAATAGAGGATCACATAGAGGATGAGGAAGGTGATCCAGATGAAGATGATATTAAACCAGAAGGTGTCGTTCTGTTTATCACCCAATCGTTTTACAGGAGCATAGAGGTGTGCACGGCCGGTCCTCGATTCGGGGATCATGTAGATAGGATCTTTTTTCCGGATCAGGCGGTTCCGGGTTATTTCGATCTTATTGATCATATTGCGGTTGAGCAGGAGGTCAGCCAATGCCCGGTTGTGGTTCTGGTTTCGCAGTTCCAGCACAGCTTCCCGTGAGCCCATCTTATCCACCAGGGCTTCGTACACCCGGTCTCTCTCATTGCTTGCCTCCTGTAATTTTTCTTCCATCACCGAGAGGACATAGTCCAGGTATTGTTTTGCCTCTTCAGCAACCTGTGATGAGAAGGTATCCACATTCAGTTTTTCAACCGGGAAAACAAACTGCACTTCGGGCCTTCTGCCAAGACGATCCACTTCGGTCCGCAGGATATCCAGCCTCCATCGATTGTTTCTATCCTCGCTTTCTTTGTTAATATTCCGTTCCAGGTTTTCAATCATCAGGTTTAACCTGGGAATGAGGAAAGAAGAGTGATACGAAGCCTCACTCATCTTCTGGTCAACTTCAAAGAACTCTTTCTGAAACGGGTTGTTCTTAAACTGTTCAACTGCGAGGGCCTCATATGCCCACCGGGAAGTCATCAGATCCCCGATAATGGGAACATAAACCGATGTGGTAATTTTTTTGTGAAGTTTATCAAACGGAACGATTGCCCCGCTGAACAACAATTGGGGAACGAGTATCAGGGGGAGTAGAGAGAACGCTGGGCTCCAGCCACGATGTCC
>CAZTES010000010.1:13655-25130 GCA_964612275.1 uncultured Rikenellaceae bacterium | reverse complement strand
TGGCCAGGCAGGCTGTAGTAAAGAGGATCAACCAGAAGCTGAGTGTCATTTCCCGGATCTCAAGAATGAGATTGCCAAGAACCACGAAACTGAGGGTTTGAATAGCAGAAATGATGAAGAGTACCAGGATTTTTGAATTGAGGTAGCTGAACCGGCTCAAATGCAGGAAGCTCTCCCTTTTCAGTAGCAGGGCATCCCGGATAATCTCCTCCGCGCTTACGGTCATCCCGATAAACAGGGCTACCACGACACTCATAAAGAGGTATGCCGGCAGGTTGTCATTCTCGGCAAATATGTAAGCATCCGGATTATCCAACGTGCCGCTGATGTATTTTGTGAAATATCCAATAATCACAGCCAGGATGGGTGCTTCCAGAAAATTCACCAGCATGTATTGGGTATTGCTCAGTTTTGAGAGAATATTCCGAAAGGTAAAGATCCCGAATTGTTTCGCTTTACCGGGTCTGCTAAACTGACTTTCCGGAAGTTCTTCCACTTTCGGCTTGATCTTTTTCTCTTTTTCCAGGTTCTCCTTATAGAGCTGGTACCATTCCTTTGGTGTGACCCTTCGACTGCCGGTAAATTTCCCATACTGGTTTACAAACTTTGTTTCTACGATCTGAAGTACCTGTTCCGGATTAACGTTCCCACACGTGACGCACTGGCTCTCTTCCGCATTCACATGGTTGCTCATCTTTTTGAAATAAACGACGGCTTCAAGGGGATTTCCCTGGTAGATGGGGTAACCTCCCTTATCCAGGATCAGCAGTTTATCAAACAGTTTATAGATAAAGGAGGATGGCTGATGGATGTTGATCATCACCAGTTTGCCTTTTAATGTCTGTTCTTTCAGCAGCAACATGACCATTTCCGAATCCATTGAGGAGAGACCGGAGGTCGGCTCATCCACAAAAAGAATGGACGGCTCTCTCATTAACTCCAATCCAATGTTCAATCGTTTTCTCTGTCCGCCACTGATGGTTTTATTCAGGGGATCACCCACTTTCAGGTGCTTTATCTCATTCAGGTCCAGGTCCCTGAGCACGCGGGCAACTGTTTTCAGAATCTTTGTTTCCGAATATTCCGAAAAGCAAAGTTTCGCATTGAAATATAAATTCTGAAAAACCGTAAGTTCTTCGATCAGCAGATCATCCTGGGGTACATATCCGATAATGCCTTCCAGCTTCTTCTCTTCCTCATTCAGATCCACACCATTGATCAGAACCTTCCCGCTTTTCGGTTTAAGGTTACCGTTCAGCAGGTTCAGCAGGGTTGATTTACCCGTACCGCTCCCCCCCATGATACCCACCAGCTGTCCCGATTTCGCAGAAAAAGTCAATGGCTGAAGACCGTTCTCGCTATTCCTGAATTTGTATTCAATGTGATCGGCTGAAAAAAGCAGTTCCGCGTGAGAGAATCCCTGAAGAAATTTCCCGGCGACGTCGCTGTAATACACCGGCACGATCTTTTCACTGCGGATCACCGATCCGCTATCCATGATATAGGACCGGTCCGGAAGGATATTCTGAGCATTCCGGAAAAAGGTTTTTTCCCCGACGTATTTGAAAATAAAGGTGTCAGTACTGTTTATGTGAAGAAAAACCAGCTTACCCTCAAGGTTCTTCCGGGTAATGTGCTTTATTCCCGGATAGGTCACCTGATCGGTGCTGTCAATAACCAGCAGGTTCTCCTGTTCGATCTGACCGATCTTATCATACAGAACCAGGGAAAGAAGGTTAATGTATTCATTCTTCGAGATATTGAACGTGTTGGAAACGGTCTTTATAAAGTCATATTCTTTCTCTGTAATCACATGGTCCTCATTTACAAATTCAATTAACCTGAGAAACACAAGGATCTTTTCTTCCTGTTGCAGTCCTTCATTGATATCCTGGCAGATCATCAATGCCTTCACCGAGTCGGATGATCTCTTTTTACGGCTTTCCTTACTTTCCCGATCGGTAAATGTACGGTGGTGCCGGTAAAGAAAATCCTCAAACAAACCAAGATATTCAGGCAACTGGTCACGGTTCAGGTGTTGTTTGAGGTAGGATTCGATGATCTTTCTGGCTGTCGGGGAAATGCCTTCTTTATCAACATTAGCAATGATGGCAAACAGTTGAAGTAGAGCCTTCAGGATTGTTTCTTTCATGAAATCAGGTATCGGGAGTTATGAAACATAAAATGGAATGAAGTAAACTGTTAAATTTACAAAGTAAGAAATTTATCCATATGAAACGAATGAAGCAAAAAGCATTTCAGGATTATTATCCGGAACACCTGAGTTATTGTTACGGATGTGGCCGGTTAAATGAAAAGGGATATCAGATTAAAAGTTACTGGGAAGGGGATGAGACGGTTTGTCATTTCCGACCCAAACCCTATCACATGGCTGTTCCGGGGTACGTGTATGGAGGGTTGATCGCTTCGGTTATCGACTGCCACAGTACGGGTACTGCAGCGGCTGCCAAATACAGGGAAGAAAACAGGAGTATGGAGACAAAGCCGGCTTTCCGTTTTCTGACCGCCTCCCTGAAAGTGGACTACCTCAAACCAACTCCCCTTGATACGGAGCTTGAACTTCGAGGACGCATAAGAGATGTTGACGGGCGTAAGGTATGGGTGGAAGTGGACCTCATGTCGAATGGCATTGTCTGTGCCAAAGGAGAAGTTCTTTGCATACAGGTTCCCGAAGATATGAAGTTCGGGAAACCGGGAGTGTAAGGGGGCAGAGAGCATAGAGCATGGAACAAAGAGCATGGGGTAGAGAGAATTATGAATGATGAGTTATGTGAGAAGGGAGTGGTGAACTGTGAACCGTGAGCAGTGAGCAGAAAGAGGGGAGTGATGAGTGATGTGAGAGAGAGGACAGAGAGTATGGGATTGATAAGAAAGCAGGCAGTAGGTAGTAAGTAGAAAAAATGGTGCTGGGTAAAAGAGGGGGAGACGATGAGACTGAGTGACTTTCAGCCTTCTTCAAGGGGGAAAAGGGGTTATCAAAACTATAAGTTTTTTATCGTCTGGAAGAAATTCGGTCCATGATAGAATTTCCTGCTTTAGATCCTGGCAGTTGGACCGTAAATTATTGATGGATACTACTACTAAAAACATGGCGCCCCTGCCTGCCGAGGCAGGCCTAACGGGGCTTAAATATTGTATCGTAAAATATTCCGGGTTGTCTGGCGGTATTCGTCATTCGTCCTGTAAAAAGACGTAACCGAACCCACGATTTCCGAAACCGGCTTCGTAACCGAAAAACGACCAACGATCACTTATAGTTTTGCACTTCGATTTCTCCTCTCATCACCATCAGTCCATTCTGAGCCAGGGCTTGCAGTTCCTCATCGCCCGGATAGATATAGACCGGTGCAATTTTTACAATCCTGTCAACCAGGTTATTGATCAGGTATTTATTGTTTGCACAGTCACCCGTAACCAGTATTGCATCAACCGGTTCTTTGAACGCCATGGAGAAAAAACCGACGCTTTTAGCCAACTGGTATATCATGGCATCGAGGATCAATTTGGCTTTTTTATCCCCTGCCTCAATCATCTTTTCCGCTTCATACACGTTATCCACTCCCAGGTAGGCTTTCAGTCCTCCCTCACCCCGGACCATTTTCAACATTTCCTGTTCTGTATATTTCCCGCTGAAGCACATCCGGATCACATCACCGATGGGTAAGGTACCACTCCCGATCGGGGAGAATGGCCCATCGCCATCGTAACCCTGTGTGGCATCGATCACCCGTCCCAAGCGGTGTGCCCCGATTGTATTACCCCGTCCGAGGTTCACAACAATGAAGTTCATCTCCTCATATTTTCTTCCGAGCGATTTGGCATGTTCGCGGGCTATCGCTTTCTGGTTCAGTGCATGAAAGATTGATTTTCTTTCAAATAGCGGATGGCCGGATATCCGTGAGATATCGTCATACTCATCCACAACTACCGGATCGGCAATATAGGCTTCTGCATCCGGTAATTCCTTTGCCACAGCATCTGCGATAAGGCCTCCCAGGTTAACGACATCCTCTCCTAACTCGCTGTTTTTCAAGTCATTTTTCATTCTTTCATTCACCTGGTACACACCGGACTTAACCGGTTTAAGGAGTCCTCCCCTTCCCATAACAATCCGGATATTTTCCATCTGGATTTCATTATCTTTCAGCACCTGAATAATCCGGCCTTTTCTGAATTCGGTCTGATCCGGAAAGCTTTTAAAAGGAGCCAGTTCCTCCGGAGTATGCCGGATCCTTTTCAGGAAAACCGTAGTGTTAAGACGATAAACAGCCATTTGTGTATTGTCGTCCCTTGGATACAACGAGAGGATAAGGGCAGTGGTGAGGTCATACTGTTTCTTTGCCATGTTCTGAGTGGATTTGTTGATTTAAAATTACAAATAATCCGGATAAGTTACATATTTCTCCGGTACTGTCCGCCCACTTCAAACAGTGCATGGGTGATTTGTCCGAGTGTACAATATTTTGTTACCTCCATGAGGGTTTCGAAAATATTTTCATTCCGGTTCACGACAACCTTCAGTTGTCGAAGCATTTGTTCCGATTTTACCTTGTAAGCGGTATAGAGCGATTTAACCATTTCCACCTGGAATTTCTTCTCCTCTTCCGTTGCCCGGATTACCTGGTCCGGGATGGTTGTTGGAGAGCCATTTGGAGAGAGGAATGTATTCACACCCATAATGGGAAGTTTGCCTGAATGTTTCAGGTTTTCATAGTACAGGGATTCCGTCTGTATTTTACTTCTCTGGTACATGGTCTCCATGGATCCCAGAACGCCTCCCCTTTCGGAGAGCTTGTCAAATTCCATCAGGACTGCCTCTTCAACCAGGTCCGTCAGTTCTTCGATAATAAATGATCCCTGAATGGGATTCTGATTTTTGGTAATCCCAAGCTCGTGATTGATGATCATCTGGATCGCCATTGCCCTGCGCACAGATTCCTCGGTGGGTGTGGTAATTGCCTCGTCATAGGCATTAGTATGAAGCGAATTACAGTTATCATAAATTGCCGTTAATGCCTGGAGTGTGGTCCTGATATCGTTAAATTCGATTTCCTGGGCATGAAGTGACCTCCCGGATGTCTGGATATGATATTTCAATTTCTGGGAACGGTCATTGCCTCCATACATCCGTTTCATCGCTTTCGCCCAGATCAAGCGTGCCACCCGGCCTATCACGGAGTATTCCGGATCGATGCCAGTTGAAAAGAAAAAGGAGAGATTCGGGGCAAACTGATTGATATCCATTCCCCGCGAGACATAGTATTCAACGAAGGTAAAACCGTTAGCCAGGGTAAAAGCGAGCTGGCTGATCGGGTTGGCTCCTGCTTCGGCAATGTGATAACCCGAGATCGATACGGAATAGAAATTCCGCACGTTATGGTCGATAAAGTATTCCTGTATGTCCCCCATCATCTTCAGGGCAAACTCAGTGGAAAAGATGCAGGTATTCTGTGCCTGGTCCTCCTTCAATATGTCAGCCTGTACTGTTCCCCTGACACGGGAGATTGTATCTGCCTTGATCTTTTCATACACTTCTTTTGGCAGGACCTGGTCTCCTGTGACACCAAGAAGCATCAAACCCAATCCATTATTTCCTTTTGGCAGTTTCCCCTGATACCGGGGTTTATCCCTCCCCTGTTTTTTGAAAAGTTTATCCATTTTTTTCTCCACCTCACCCTGCAATCCATGCTTCCGGATGTATAGTTCACACTGCTGATCAATGGCAGTATTCATAAAGTATCCCACCAGCATGGGAGCCGGTCCGTTTATAGTCATGGATACGGATGTTTGCGGGTCAACCAGGTTAAATCCCGAATAGAGTTTTTTTGCATCGTCAAGGCAGGCGATGGAGACACCTGAGTTGCCCACTTTTCCATAAATATCAGGTCTTACATCCGGATCAAAACCATAGAGTGTAACCGAGTCAAATGCCGTTGAAAGCCGTTTCGCCGGCAGTTCATGAGAGAGGTAATGAAACCGTTTGTTGGTTCTTTCCGGTCCTCCCTCCCCGGCAAACATTCTTGTGGGATCTTCATTTTCTCTTTTGAACGGGAATACACCGGCAGCATAAGGGAATTCTCCGGGAACATTCTCTTTGAGGTTCCATTTCAGTATTTCACTCCAGGATTTGAACTTTGGCAGGGATAGTTTGGGGATGTTCAAATGGGATAGGGATTCATGGTGAGTTTTGATTTTAAACTCTTTATCCCGCACGATAAAAACGAAGTACTCCTTTTGATACCGGGCAACCTTCTTCTCCCAGTTTTTGAGGATATCACGGTTTTCCTTTTCCAGTTTCTTCTCCTCTTCCCGGTACATTTTTTCCATCAGCCTGATGATCTCCGTTTCCGGGTTATTTTTCTCCTTCAGGGTTTGAAGGGTCTGGTTTATTCCATCCAGGCGCCGGGCAACTTCCACCTGTTGTTCGACTTCCCGGTTATACCGTCTCACTGTCTCAGCAATTTCAGAGAGGTAGCGTGTTCTGTTGGGGGAAATAATATAGATCTTCTCAGAAATTTTTTCCTCGGGAACGATGCTCGATTGAAAGTCTTCGATAAATTTCTCCCTCACCTGGTCAATCAGGGCACTGTATAGTCGGTTCATCCCCGGATCATTAAACTGGGAAGCGATTGTACCAAATACCGGCATCTCATCCAGATCTTTTTCAAAGAGAAGGTGGTTTCGCTGATACTGCTTCATCACGTCCCTCAGGGCATCCTCTGCCCCTCTCTTATCGAATTTATTGATTGCAATCAGGTCGGCAAAATCGAGCATATCGATCTTCTCAAGCTGTATTGCAGCACCATATTCAGGTGTCATCACGTACATGGAGAGTTCGCTGTGATCAACAATTTCCGTATCGGATTGACCAATACCGGATGTTTCGAGAAGAATCAGGTCAAACCCTGCATATTTCACTATGCAAAGCGCATCGCGGACATATTTTGAGAGCGCCAGGTTGGATTGCCTGGTCGCCAGTGATCGCATGAATATCCTGGGTGAATTGATCGAATTCATACGGATCCGGTCACCCAGAAGAGCACCACCGGTTTTCCTGCGTGACGGGTCAACGGATAAAATCGCCATGGTTTTATCGTTGAAATCATCCAGAAACCGGCGCACAATTTCATCGATGATCGACGATTTTCCGGATCCTCCGGTTCCGGTTATGCCAATGACCGGCATATTTTTATCCAGGCATTCTTCCTTCATCTTGTCAAACAGATCCTTCAGTCGATCCGGGTAATTCTCTGCCGCAGAAATGGCTCTGGCTATTGCTTTAAAGTCCCTGTTTAATATATCCTCAGGCTGAATCTCCAGGTCTTTTCCCATTGGGAAATCAGATAATTTCAGTACTTCATTGATCATTCCCTGGAGGCCAAGTTTCCGGCCATCGTCCGGAGAGAATAGTCGTGTAATACCATATTGATGCAACTGCTTTATCTCTTCCGGGAGGATCACGCCCCCTCCACCACCAAATATTTTGATGTGTCCGGCTCCCCGTTCCTGACACAGATCAAACATGTAGGAAAAGAACTCGATGTGTCCACCCTGGTAAGAAGTGACAGCGATTGCCTGAGCATCTTCCTGGATAGCGCAGTTTACTATTTCCGATACGGAACGGTTATGTCCCAGGTGAATGACCTCTGCACCGGAAGATTGAAGTATTCGCCGCATGATATTGATCGCGGCATCGTGCCCGTCGAAAAGTGAAGCGGCAGAGACAATCCGGATGTGGTTTTTCGGTTTGTATGGTTTAACAGTACTCATAAATACAAAGCGATTAGGCTACCAGCCACCTATCATGGCCAGGAGCGGATGAAATCATTGCCAGGAGGCCAACATGGTTCAGGGTCAATCTTTTAAAATAGCCCTTGATATTACAATCTTCTGAATCTCGGAAGTTCCCTCGTAAATCTGAGTCAGTTTAGCTTCCCGCATAAGCCGCTCGACGTGGTAATCCTTTGTATATCCATAGCCACCCAGGATCTGCACGGCTTCGGTTGTCACCTGCATTGCCATATCGGCACAGTAAAGCTTAGCCATGGCACTATCAATACCAATGGGTTTGCCCTGATCCTTCAGCCAGGCTGTTTTCAGGCACATCAGCCTTCCCAGTTCAACCTGTACAGCCATATCGGCGAGTTTAAAAGCGATAGCCTGGTGGTTACAGATCTCTGTTCCGAATGCCTTTCTCTCCTTGGAGTATTGCAATGCCCGTTCATAGGCACCGGATGCAATACCGAGAGCCTGAGCAGCAATTCCTAACCTTCCGATTTCAAGGGTTTTCATGGCAAATTTAAAACCAAAACCATCTTCAGCAATTCTATTCTCTTTGGGAATGACCACATCGGTAAACATTACGGAGTGTGTATCGGAGCTTCTCATCCCCATTTTATTTTCATGGGGTGCAAGTGTAATACCGGGCGTATCTTTTTCAATGATAAATGCATTGATACCCCGGTGTCTTTTTTCGGGGTCTGTTTGCGCAATCAGGATATAGGTAGATCCTGAACTGGCGCAGGTGGTCCAGTTTTTTGTACCGTTCACCAGGTAATGGTCTCCTTTATCCACTGCCATGGTTCGTTGCATGGTCGCATCAGAGCCGGCTTCCGGTTCGGAAAGGAGGAATGCACCGATTACCTCTCCCCGGGCAAGTGGCTTGAGGTATTTTTCTTTCTGTTCTTCGTTCCCAAACTCTTCCAAACCCCAACAAACCAGTGAATTATTAACGGACATGATAACGCCTGCAGCGGAATCGATCTTTGATATTTCCTCCATCGCCAGCACATAGGATATGGTATCCATACCACCACCGTCATATTCCGCGCTTGCTGTCATTCCAAGAAAGCCAAGTTCTGCCATTTTTTTTACATGCTCAGTTGGGAAAATGGCTTTTTCGTCTCGTTCAATGACATCCTGAAGAAGGTCCCGCTGTGCGAAATCCCTCGCTGCCTGGCGAATCATAAGATGTTCTTCGGTAAATTCAAAATCCATTGTGTAGTGTTTTAAGTGATAAAAATTATGTTGTCGTTAATTTATTTAAAAGAAATTATTGATGGGTCCATACGCATGAAAAAATCCTGTCAACAAAACGGTATTCACATCTTTTTCGCTGGCTGCAACGCCATCTTCCACCAGTTGCAGACCAATCTGCTTCGACCGCAGCCCGTAATCCATTGCGAGCCTCGCGCCCAGTGTATCCATGGCTCTCATGTTCTTAAAGATACCGGAAAATTTATTCTCTTTTTCAGGATCACGAACAAGGTTTTTCCATGGCTCCATACCTTCCGGCATGTCCCCCAGGATTGCATCAAGATCCGGTTTTATCTCTTCCAGGGGCAGGTATTTTTTCTCTCCCGGCTCGTAAAATCCGGTAATCTTCCATTCTTCATATTGCAGGAAGCCATTTTTTTGTGACCCGTCCGGATTTTGTCCTCCTTTTACACCTTCATTATACAGCTCATTGATCAGGGTACTGTGCAATTTTTCGGAAGGAAAATGAGGATTCATAACTTTCAAAATCAACTGAACGACATCGACGCCGACATAATCGATCAATTGAAAGATCCCCATGGGGCGTACCAGGAATTTCTGGGTTACCGTATTGATCAGATAGACAGCCCGTGCGAAGGAATATTCAATGGTCAGCTTCTCGGCAAGTTCGATCCCGAAGAGCGCATCCCGCATGAAGTGACCGTTGCCGATAAATCCTGCTTTATCGTTTGCTGGTACTTTTACTTTCGCCAACCGTTGAACCAGTTGATCTGCAAAAGCTGCCAGTTCAGGGATGGTTTCCTTACCAACAATTACCTCCACCAATTTCTGAATGGCCGGTGGGTTGTAGAAATGAAATCCAAGGGTCCTGCCTTTCAGTCCGGCCATCGCATTCAACTCATGAATGGGAATTGACGATGTATTGGTAAGGAACCAGGGATCATTTGTATTATTCTTTGCGATATCAGATAATAGTTTGACTTTGAGAGACTGGTCTTCACTTACTGCTTCAAAAACAAGGGTGGAATCATAAGCACTTTCAATGGAGGTTGTTGGTTTCACGAAGGACATCACATCCTCCACATACCTGGCAACGATCTCCTCATCCTTTTCAATACCCGGCTCACCCGCGTACAATGCCTTCACCTTATCCAGTTTTTTCTCCCCGATTTTTTGTGATTGTTTTTTCAGGTACTCCATTACACCCTGAAGTCCTTTTTCAGAAATATCCATGGCGTACAGGGTGAAGTCAGCCGACTGGTTTTCCGGATCTCTTTTCAATGCAGCCATTTCGAGGGCGGTAAGCAGCAGAATACCGCTTCCCATTTTTCCGGCAGCTCCGAGAACAGTTACATGTTTAAATCGATTTGCATACGCTTTATTTTCCATTTATTTCAAGTTTTTAGGGTTACCATTTTGGTGGGCGTTTTTCCAGGAATGCTTTCATCCCCTCTCTTCCCTCTCCTTCAAAAAGGGAGCTGAACTCCTGAGATTCAATGTCGCATCCCGCTTCAAAAGGGGATTCCAGACCGGTTCTGACTGCTTTTTTCACTTTCTTTACGGCAAGCGGTCCTTTCGAAACGATCTTTTTTGCCAGGTCCATTGCCTTATCCATTAACTCTTCCGGTTCTGCAACCCATTGCACAAGCCCAATTCGGAGCGCTTCCTCGGCCGAAATGTGATCACCGCTCAGCAGCATGAGCATAGCATTCCCTTTCCCCACGAGTCTGGATAGTCGCTGTGTACCGGCATATCCGGGTGTTAACCCGAGGTTTACCTCCGGCTGTCCGAACTTGGCTTTTGCACTTGCCACACGAATATCACATGACATGGCCAGTTCACAACCGCCACCCAGGGCAAATCCATTAACTGCAGCGATCACCGGGATCTCCAGTTCCTCAATCATGCGAAAGATCGTTTGCCCCCGTTTTGAGAACACCAATCCTTCGGATTGCGTCATGTCCGCCATTTCCGCAATATCTGCTCCCGCAACAAATGCTTTTCCTTCACCCGTTATGATCAATAAACGAATATCCGGTTGATCGGTGAGTTTGTTGAGAAAAGACTCCATTTCATCAAAAAACAGACTGTTCAGTGCATTCAATGCTTCGGGACGGCTGATGGTCAGTATCGCAACGTTTTCCTGAACATCAACTTTCAAGGTTTGATAATTATCCATTGTGTTTCGTTTAAGGTTTCAGGGTTATTTAATGCCGCTGAAAGTCGGCTTGTATAAGATGCATAGAGAACAATACTAATTTTAAAAAATTTTCTCACAAGTATTGTATTATCAAGGAATAGAAAGCTATACAATATAGCGAAAATAATTTCATTATCAAATCATGGAATTGAAATTTAATCTCAAATGCTATACAACATGGTGTGGGGTCCGCCTATCGGTGTTCGCCTGCCTTCCGCCAGCCTGCGTGCCGTCTCCGCCAATTGGCGGATATGGCC
>CAZTES010000010.1:6430-13555 GCA_964612275.1 uncultured Rikenellaceae bacterium | reverse complement strand
GTTATCAGAGACTGATTGGTATAACCGTTAGATTCAGTTATGCTATGCAAAATGTAGGGCGACTTTCCAAGTCGCCTCGGAGTGGGCCGCACAGGTCTGGCTGTGCAGTCAGGGTTGTAAAGCTTACGTTTTGTTATCGGATCGCCTGGAGCATTACTCGCCTCCCACTTGCGTTCACACAAGCCTGGCTCATGAGATCGCTCACAAGTTCGCTAAGTTACGGTCCAAGGAAGGATTTCCAGCTGAGGATCAATGTAGTTGACCCGGAAATAATTGCTTACAATTCCTTCTTCAAACATCCCCCCTGCCTCCCATGCCTTCAGCAGGTGAACCCTGACCGCGGCAGGCGGGCGGCAGGAAGGGCTGACCGGGCTTACAGCAATAAAAACTTTATCCGGATCTGGTAGATTTTGGGAGTTAAAATACTCGTCGCATAAGCTGAAGCAAAAGGGGAAAAGCAGTGAGATCTGTTTTATTTAATGACTCACCACAAGCTGCCGGACATACGGTTTGTTATTGTAGATTAAGTGGACATAATAAATACCATCCTGTAAGTGGCTGGTATCAAACAGCAGGGTAGGATTACTGGTTTTTTCATCAGAAACCAGAACCTGCAGGCTGTTATAGATTTTTACTTCATATTCAATTATATTGTTTATGGCAACTTTGGTTTCATTAAGACTTATTTCCACATAGTCATCTGCAGGATTAGGAGACATGCCGAAATAGTATCCCCCACAGTTCCAGTATGTGCCAAGATAATCCGAAAGAATGGTTACATCTGATCCACAACCTGGACAGCAGGTCTGGGCTTTCACAATGACATTTCCCCCGGGAGTTGAACCGGTATATACAGAGATCATATTTTGGTAAGTATACATGCGTGTCCATGCGGAAGGAATAGTCCATTGATAACCAGATGTTGAACAACTGCTGTTATTATCAAGATAAATATGATAATATGTATAAGGGCACATTAACCACGTTACGGCATATTTAGGCGCCTGTTCACCAGTAGAATAATATACATCCAGTTCAACATCACTGTAATCTGGACCACCTATCAAGATATCCTTTCCAATTGTAACGCTCCCACACTCACCTGAAATCGTAAAAGTTATTTGAGATTCACCGATACCATAACAAGTTGCATGGAAAGTAGCAGATGAACCAGTACCAGAAGACGGTTCAACCATATTACCGGCCGGCGAGACAGCCCAGGTTACTGTTGTTCCTGGAGGGGAGGGGTCGGAAAGGGTGAAGGTAGAGTCGGAGGTGCAGACTAATGAATGACCGGTAACATTAATAGAGTCAGCTTCGAAGTATGCCACTCCACAGGCTATATGTGATGATTTTGCTTCAATTCTCATATATCCATCTTCACCCCAATCTTCTCCATAAGAATTCCGTATTATCCAGTAGTCACCCCACGTTTGGTCGTATCCCCAGCCAACAATTGCAACAACATGATCTGCCTTTGATGCATAACATGGAGTTCCATTACAAGAGGTAAATGGATTATGCATAATCCCAGTTGTATATCCGTCAAATTGATATGTTTTTAACATAATTGCAAAAACAGCTCCATAATTATAGATTGCAGATTTAATATCACTTAAATCATTACAATCAACTCTATTCCATTCCTTCATATGAATTCTAGGGTCATCCCAATGGGTACAACTTTCAGGTTCAGTTATTGTATAAGGGAAATCATCCAAATAGCACATCCCTGAATCTACACAAGCGTCTAGGAAATGATAATCGAAATCTGGGGTCTCTTCACATCCAGAAAAATAATTGCTCCAAGGAGTTATACCTCCAATACACCACATAAGGAAAGATTCAGAGAATTCAAGGACACAGTTATCACGAAATTGGTTCTTCCAATTATAGGTTACTTCAGCCGCTGCCATTGATGCAAACGCCCAACAAGATTCGCAATCTCCTTGATTGCGAACCTCTCCAACATAAGAATAACCATCCCGGTCCCTCCAATCAAATGATGTTGGTAAGCTCTTTTGGGTGGGAACACTATTCTCAATTTTCCCACCCTCTGAACTCATATCAAAATCAAACTCTATATCCTCCTCAAAAAGTGGTTCTCCATTTTGTACCATTAATTCGCGCATATGTATTTCAATCTTCTTATCTTCCTGAACACAAACTGGGCATTCTATGGTATAACTATCGTAATGAATCACCTTTGTCTCGATTGAATAGCCATTTAGGCTACAATATGAATACTCCGTTCCTACTTTACCCCTATAAAAATCCCAGGCATTTACCACATTCCCATCAGGCAGAACACATATTCCTGTTTCGCCTTTTTTACCATCAATTATCTTGTACTCATACCCTAAAAAATTACAATATCTTGCTGCAGGATTCTGGGTGTAACCATAGTTAATAAATATCAATAGAATTGTTATTACTATAAATAATCTTTTCATATTTCTTTTTTTAGTGTTATTTCAAACCAAATAAGAGCACCTATTCTATAATCGCAGTTTTCAATAATGAAATAGATAGTATCCTGACCAGAGGTTGTAACAGATGATTTTGATGTGAAATGGTCAGTTTTTAATTCTATTTCTCCTGCATAATAATACCATTCAAATTCATTTGTACCACAGAAGAAATCTTTATTTGAATCAATAAATCCGAGGCGGTTCCTGTAAAAGTTAATATACCCAGAATTGGAAATAATAGTTGTTCGTGTTGTATCTGCCATATAAGATGAGCCCCTAATACAACTATCAACTTGAACAATGAACCAGTTTCCAATAATGGATTTATCAATTTTTGGTTCTTCTTTTGCACAATGTTGATTAATTATGAAAAGAAATCCTGACAGGATGATTAATATATATTTGGTTTTCATATCATCTAAGCTTTCATAGATTCATATTTATGAAGTTATTTGTTCATTAATTTAGATCATTAGTGTCCGGTTATAAGTCGAACAGTTTCAATTGGTTATAATTATCGCTATCTATGTTTCTGTAATCATCCTCTGTAAACAACTGATTTAAAGGGACTCTCTCAAATAAGCTAATACTGAAAATTTGTAGAATTGTGTAGAGTTCCTGGTCCAATTTCAGCCGCTTCTTTATTATCGCTACCAGCAGGTATATACTTACAGCTATCCATATCTGTGTACATACCGCATTAAAGCTTGTTCCAAAGAATTTTTTAATTCGTAAATGTTGTTTAATCCATTTGAAAAATAATTCGATTTTCCACCTTTCCTTATACAATTGTGCGATTATCTCAGAACTATATGTAAAATTATTGGACAGAAACACCAGATGTTTTTCCATCTCAGCATCATAGTACTTGATCCGTCTTAGCTTCTCAGGATACTTCTTTTTCGGGTAAAACCCAGTAAGAACGATCGTCTGATCACATTTGAATCCTTTTTCCTTGTTAACCTTTCTCGAATACAAACGTTTGAAGTTGAAATTACTTTTTTCCCTGCTAACAAAGAAGGCTTGGGCTTGATGCATCTCATACAATCTTGCAAAATCAACGTACGCACGATCCATTATGTAAATTGCGCCGGCTTCAATAAACAATAAATCCAAAATATTCACATCATGCACCTTGCCAGCTGTAATCTCGATGAATGTTGGTATTGAACCCCTTAGATCCAATAGCGTATGCAATCTCATCTATGGCAACATTGAAATCATTGTCATCCTTATACAATCCTCGAGCTTCAATGATCAGCTTTTGAGCAAAGTCAGCATATATCCGCCAATCACGACTCTCATTTGCATCAGCCAAAGTGGATTTAGTCACCCTACTTTTTACACCACAATGATAGAGTTTATTAGAGATGGCCTGCAAGCATACTTCAATATCCCTGAGACTTTCCCTGAAAGTCAGCTGCGCGAAACTCATTACGATAAACTGTTCCCTACAGGTAAAGGTTCTAACCTTGTAGTTCCCGTTGTATTTGTCTACGCTCTTTCCGAATTCATACGTGGACACAAAATCCATGATCTGAGCTAATACAGCTTTGCCAGCATTCATAATCCTTTTTATTGACAAAGCTCAACACTTTTAAGAATTTTGATTTCAAATCGAAAAATATTTCAAAGAACTTCAATCGTTTATATATTCAGCCTTTCCGAACTTTTATATCTTTGTTAACCGGACAGTAGTGAGGCGAAATATTTTATAAATTGATTTTTCATAATGATAATTTCTTAAAGTTTAATGAAATTTCTCGCATATTCTTCAATTTTTTCTTCAGAAGAATTGAATTTTTGTAATATACCTCCATATACATATTGTTTTTCTTGAGCACAATAATCTATAAATGGTTTATAGTTGGCATATAGCATAGTGTTTCCCATTATATAAACTGAAAATGGGGTACTAATGTCGAGATTATTTCTTTGATCATTAGCTTTATCAAGTGCAACTGCAGTTAAAAAAACACTTTGTTTTTGGTCTAATTGTGAA
Source organism: uncultured Rikenellaceae bacterium (assembly GCA_964612275.1). Taxonomy (GTDB): domain Bacteria; phylum Bacteroidota; class Bacteroidia; order Bacteroidales; family VadinHA17. The sequence continues at coordinate 9,082 of CAZTES010000010.1, read as the reverse complement.
ACATGTTTATCACATCCTACAATTAGTTCGATAAAGTTTAGTTTAAGTAAATTCTCAAAGTTTTTTACATTAAGATATCTATACCTGTATAAAAGTATTTTTATAAAATCGGTTCTTAGGAACAACTCTTTTAAACCATTAAAGCTAAGATCATTGATATATGAGTCAAAGTCTGGCATAACGGTGAAATTACCATATGGAGGATAATTAAAACATGTTTCAACCAAGCCCCAAGTACTCATATTCTTCAATATAGAATCCGGTATCTGCATAACTTCAAAACGTTCCTGTTGATTCAATGTATCCCATCCCGGACTTCCTATAGTAATAGGATATTCATAATCATCAATATTTTCTGGTGTGATGATATCCATTAATATTTCTTCTTCATATGGGAAGGCATTCGAAATTTCATCCGAAGACTCCTTACTGCAACCAGAAATTAATAAGGGTATTACAAATGTCAATGCGATTAGATGTGTTTTCATTACTTATCGATTTATGCAATCATTTGTTAATTCAAGTACTTTATTAATTAATTGTATATCTTTCAATTCCGAAGTTTCAATAAAGGTCTGTAATGAATTATTAATAGAATACTCCACTACAAATTGATCCTCAGCTATTGAATGTAACCATTAAAAATGCTGTTGATTTTAAGCCATCCAAAGAGAAGTCTTCGCTTATTTGCTTAATTTTAAACTTATCTTGACAAATAATTAATAAATTCTTTTTATCCTCATTAGATATTGATGAAAGCATTTTATTTTGCGTTAATAGTATTTCAATCCAATTGAATTTTATAGTCCAGTATTTTTCATCCAAATGCAAATTTGGACTTAAGAAGCCTGTCTCTCCAGTTTCTTTATAGATGTTTATCAAGTGTCTTGCTGCATTTGGTCTATTTGCTAATTCCTTTAATCCATTAAACTTTGTTGCTAGAATAACAAATCCCGTTTGGGAATTTTCATAGGCTGTAATGTATCCAAAAGCAGGAAAATTCAAACATGTTTTAACTAAAGCTAAAGTAGTTAGTCTTGATAGAATATCATCGGGTATTTGCATTGCATTAAATCGCTCACTTTCAGTTACCAAACCCGACCATTCTGTTGTTCCTGGTTTTATGGGGAAATCATAGGTTTGGCTTATTACTTGTCCTTTGACACATGGAATAATCAGTAAAGAACAAACGAAGAAAATTAATTTCATTCTTTTCATAATCGATATTCTTAAATGGATTTATATTAATAATAAAATTAAGATTGCACAACATTCCTGTTAATGAATGAAGATATAAATTTAGAAATCCTGAACATTAAAATTAATCAATAATAATCTCAAAATCAAGATATAACAATCAAATGTTGTAAGAGGTTTAGATATTGAAATGAACGGAAAATTAAATTAATGAGCGGTAATATTGACCTTCAGTTAAGACTAAATTAAACGATCGGCATAGAATTTGAGATTCTTTTTTTAAGTAGATAGAATCTCCTTCTTGCAATAGGTAATTTAGTGCCATCGTCTAATTCGAGGATTTTGTTATCAATTATTTTAGTTATGCAAGAAATATTTACCATATAGGACCTGTGAATCCTTGTAAAATTAATTGTTAAAACTGATTCAAAATCCTTTAGGAGTTTTGCACAAATTATTTGATTTTTATTTTTGAAATAAACTTTTGTATATCTTCCATTCGCTTCTAAATAAATAATTTCCTCTGTATCAAATATTTTCAATTCTTTATAATCATGAATTGTAATTTTTTGACTATCTGGTATTCCGATAATATTCCCCTTTCTTGAGGTCATTCACACAAGTTTGAATTGTTTAAACTATATCGATTTAAATACCCCTTCATATATTAATTCCAAAATTGACAAAAAGGTTACCCTTAATTCTTATGTTTTTCAACACATTTTTATAATTTAGTTTGTTTCTAAATACAATTCTGCTATAGAAAAGTCTTTAAAGTGAAAAACCAGTTATACCGGACTAAGAATAGCTAATTAAATGCTCAGGTAATCTGAGTGGAGCCGGGTAAAATCCGATGAGGTGTAATGGAATAAGTAGTCCAATATTAATTTTTACAAAATCTATACCAAAAAACAACTGGTTCCGTAAGTCTATTCGTCAGACGACCCTTTGCGGGCCATTGTCGTTCGTCTGACGAATAAAAAATTGGATTCAGAGGAATAGACCAATGTAGGGGGCCGTCTCAAAAGTCGATTTTTTAGTCATCCTGAACTAGTTTCAGGATCTTATGTATTTGATTATCTGGATAATGAGATTCTGAACTAAATTCAGAATGACGATTTCTTGGACTTTTGATCCAGTCGCCTTCATGTCGACTCTTCCATGGGAATGCCTATGGCAGGGTCGACCTACAATCTTAGGAGCTCGCCAGGTAGGTTCGGATTACGGTAGCGGTCTGACCGCTTGAATGTGTGCCCGACAACAGGGAGCCGGTCTGACCGATAGCAAAAAACGGAAACCCTATCCGTCACCCGTCCGACTACGTCATCCGGGCGGAGACCCCAAATGGGTCAGACGGTACCGGGAAACCCGGTCTGACCGCTTGAAGGTGTGCCCGACAGCAGGGAGCCGGTCTGACCGATAGCAAAAAACGGAAACCCTATCCGTCACCCGTCC
>CAZTES010000010.1:0-6330 GCA_964612275.1 uncultured Rikenellaceae bacterium | reverse complement strand
CCCGGTCTGACCGCTTGAAGGTGTGCCCGACAGCAGGGAGCCGGTCTGACCGATAATAAAAAACGTGAACCCTATCCGTCACCCGTCCGACTACGTCATCCGGGCGGAGACCCCAAATGGGTCAGACGGTACCGGGAAACCCGGTCTGACCGCTTGAAGGTGTGCCCGACAGCAGGGAGCCGGTCTGACCGATAATAAAAAACGTGAACCCTATCCGTCACCCGTCCGACTACGTCATCCGGGCGGAGACCCCAAATGGGTCAGACGGTACCGGGAAACCCGGTCTGACCGCTTGAAGGTGTGCCCGACAGCAGGGAGCCGGTCTGACCGATAACAAAAAACGGAAACCCTATCCGTCAGACCAACTTTCTCTCACACAATCCTTCGCTTAGTGGTCAGACGAAGTTCACACTGCTGACTGGTGACTGCGGACTGCAGACTCGTTTTGAAAGGACTCAATACTCCTTTGTCATCCGTAGCCTTGGCGAAGGCGGGTCTCATCTCTTTCTGTTCACAGTTCACTGCTCACTCACCTTCATCCTTCCCCATGCTCCCTGCCCACTGCCGTTTCACACTCCCTTTCACACCTTAAACCCTAGTACCACGATATCATCTACCTGCTCAAAATTCCCTTTCCATTCCAGATGTTTTTTATCCAGGATCTCTTTCTGATCGCGCATGCGCTCCTCATGAACAGAGAGCAGAATTTCCTGGAAGGCGTTGTATTTCAATTTTTTTCCAGAGGGACCACCGAACTGGTCTGCATATCCGTCGGAGAAAAGATAAACTGCATCACCCGGTTTAAGTGTCAGCTTATATTTTGTAAATCCTTTCATCCGGGAATGAATGGAAACGGGCATCCGGTCGGCTTTTATCTCAAGCAACCGGTCATCGCGGATATAATACATCGGGTTATTGGCACCGCTGAATTCGAGGCAATTTGCTTTGCGGTCAATGGTACAAATCGCAATATCCATCCCATCCTTCGATTCGCTTTCCAATCCTTTTTGTTTCAGGGATGTAATGACATTTTCACGAAGCAGGTCCAGGATTTTTTCAGGAGAGGTGATGTGGTTTTTCTCGACGATCTCATTCAGAAACGTAATCCCCAGCAGGCTCATGAATGCTCCCGGAACCCCATGCCCTGTACAGTCGGCAGCAACGACAATCAGTAAATTCTCATTTTCCTTCACCCAGTAAAAATCACCGCTCACAATATCTTTCGGTTTAAACAGGATAAAGGCATCCGCCAGGTGATCGCTCAGAATTCGTTCTGCAGGCAATACAGCATCCTGGATCCGTTTTGCATATTTTATGCTGTCGGTAATATCGATGTTCTTTTTCTCGATGATCTCCTTCTGGCGGGTAATCTCCTGGTTTGCCTCACTCAAATTCCGGTTTTTCTCTTCAATTTCCGTTTTCTGTTCCCTGATCTCAGCGGTTCGCTCCTGGACTTTCTCCTCCAGTATTCTTTTTTCAAGGATCAGTTGTTTCTCCCTGTATTTGACATACGAGACAATGGCGATGATGGACAGAGCAGCAAGAGAGAGAATGAACCACCATGTTCTATAAAAAGGCGGTCTAATGACAAAAGAGAACTGCAGGGGTTCCCGTGTCCATTCACCCGTTTCGGTTCCTGCTTTCACCAAAAAGGTGTATTCACCCGGTGTTATTCCGGAATAGGTAATGTTTTCCTGGGTTATGGGGGGAGACCAGTCTGCCTCTCTGCCTTCCAGCATGTATTGATACCTGATCTTCTGGGGATTGGTAAAATAGAGTGCCTGGAATTTGAATGTCAGGTGATTATCGGTATAGTTCAATTTCAGGGATTCCGGCATTCCCGAAAAAGGGATAATGCTATCGGCTTTTGTATGCCAGTCAATGGGTTCATAAAACAGATCCAGTCCGGTATAGTAGATTCGTGGCGGTTTTGAATATTCCGGGTCGAAATCAGGATCATAACACGTAATTCCGTTGATCGTTCCAAACCATATTCTGTCCAGCTGATCCCTGAAAAGGGCTCCCTGGTTATTCTCAATACCGAAGAAACCATCCGTGACATCATACTCTATCACACGCATGACTTCCTGGTTTTTCCCGAGGTATATCTTTTGAAATCCCCGGCTGGTTCCTGCAATCAGGATACGTTTTTCCTGGGCAATTAAAGAGGTAACTTTTGAATTATGAAGCTGTTCGGGACTGAGTACCAACTCAAATTCCGGTTCACCATCATCCGGAATATGCTTATAGATCCCCTGGTTTCCTGTAGCGATCCATAGGATCCCATCCTCATTTTCAACCAGTGCTGTAATCTCAGTCACCGGAATGCCATTGGATTCATCGAATGTATACAATAATTGTTTGTCGTACCGTGCCAGGCCTTTATAGGTTCCCACCCAGAGATTTCCGGACCGGTCTTTCAAAAGGGTTCCCACCTCGTTGTACGGCAATCCTTTCTCCTGGTCAATCAGGAAATAGTCTGCACCATCGAAATGCACAACTCCCGTGTTTGTTCCCAACCAGATGGTATTATCCTCTTCAGCCAGGATACAGTTTACCTGGTCATCAATCATCCAGTTGCCAAAGGAATAGTTGTGAAACGATCTGCCGTCAAATTTACTGAATCCGTTATTGTGGGTGGCAATCCACAGGTTTCCTTCCGGGTCAATTGTCAGATCATTCAGCGAGTTGCTGGCAAGCCCGTCCTCAATGGTATAATTGGAAAACCGGACAGATCCGTTATCGATAGTCATCCGGATGAGGCCTTCGTCATAGGATGCCAGCCAGTAGGTTCCGTCCCGATCCTGCGTTATTCCATCAATGATATTTCCCGGCAAGCCGTCAGCCAGCGTATAGTGAGAGAACCGTTTACCCAGCAGTTTGCAAATGCCACGACCGTTGGTTCCCAGCCACATGATGCCTTCTTCACCCCTGCATATATCGAATATCTCATTTTTCTCCAGTCCATACCCATGCGAAGAGATCATTCCCTCCGCCCGTGAAAAGGTATAAAGCAGTCCATCTCCGGTCCCAAACCAGATCTCCTCACCGGTACAAAGGAGGTCCCACACAGCATTGTTAGTAAAACCATTCCGCGAATCATAGCATGTAACGTTCCCATATTGATCCGGGCCAACATCCTCAATTTTATAGGCTCCCGAGTCTGCTGTTCCGAACCAGAGGTTGTTTTCCCAATCGGATTCGATGGAATAGACCACGTCTTCCGGGACACCGCTGCCGGATCCAAGGTGGTCAATCCGAAAAGTATCCTCCTGGAAACAAATAACATTGATACCAGCCGGCAACCCCACCCACAATCTGCCATGGACATCTTCCAGGATGCTCCATACCTGGTAACTTCCCAACCCTTCTGCTTCAGAGATCGTTTCAATCCGGAGCTGGTTGTTTTCCGCTATTTCTATCCGGTTCAATCCGCCGAAACCAGTCCCAACCCAGATTATTCCATGGCTGTCTTCAAGCAGGGAGGTGATGATCTCTCCCGATAATCCCTCTTCTGTGCCTATTGCCTTGAATGAGTAGCCATCATAAATAGCGATACCTTTTTCCGTTCCAACCCAGATCCATCCTCGTGAATCTTCAATAATATCCCGGATAACCAGTCCGGGAAGGCCATCATCCAGGCCCAGGTTTGTAAAGTTTTTCCCGTCAAACCGGCTCACTCCGCCCTCACCGGTTCCCACCCAGATATACCCCCGGGAATCCTGTATGATCTTAAATACTGTTGCCTGTGAAAGGCCTTCATTGACGGAAAAATAGACAAAATTGTTATGTTGAGAAAGGGCTGTATAAAGGGAAGAAAAAAAAAGAATGGCCAACAGGAAGGTCAGTCTGTTTCTCTCCCTTTTGAATCCGCTTATCAGGGTGAATCTTTTTCCAGATCGAAGCACCAAAACCATATGGCGTGGTTAAAACTTTTGAATAAATATAAACTGTCCTCCTTCGTCTCCTGTGTTTTTGATTGGATGAAAATGGGGTTGCTGATCTGAATTGTTTGTCACGGGGATCTTAATGCGTTCATAGAGCTGGCTTGCATCATAAAATGGATCCTCGTTGTTTTCCAGCGATTTTATAACGTAGTAAGCAAAGACAGAATGTCCCTCTTTCCCGGTGTCCATCACGGGTTCTATTCCACCGGAGGTGATGGCTTTTCTGGAAGGTCGTTCGTGCACTTTCCGATAGTAGGTTTCGGAATTTTCAAACGGGATCTGCAATACTTCACCCCGGAAGATCTCTCCTGCAAAACAGGCATCGGATATTAACAATGTGTGTTTCGACCGGATGCCTGTAAGGGCAGTTTGAATATCATTATTGGATATCAATTCGGAAATGGAATTCGAACGGGCATCAACCGGAACCCAATATCCCCTGTTGTACTGCTCCTTAAACTCTCCATGACCGGAATAATAGATAAAGACATTATCCGTCGGTTTTACCTTTTGTGCCAGGCCCTCAAAAGCTTCCAGTATCTGAATTCGTGTTGCTTCCCGGTCGTACAGGGTGACAACATGATCAAATTTATATTTTGCCTTTAACACCCGCTCAATGGTCTCGGCATCCCGCACGGCATTATGAAGCGGATCATACTCCCCGTAATAATCATCGATTCCAATGATCAATGCATAATAATCTCCGATCAGCATATCCTTTTTTGCCTTTGCAACATTCAATCCCTTGGATGGATCAGCAATGCCCCTCAGGGTAATGGCATCCTCTTCCTGATCCTGTAATGCCAGTTCACCCAGTGTAATTTCTCCAACCTCTTCCTGCATTCCTTCAATGGCAATCAATTGGCCGGAATGGACTTCCTGATTCAGGCTGGCAAGGAGGGTGGTGTCGCGGTAAGCCCTGTTCATGCTTTCAGAAAGCTCAAGCTTTACCGGGATTTCCTGGAGTGAATAGCGCCGGTTTGCCGTAAATTTGAAATCGACAATGGCAGTATCTCCGGGTTTCATATTACCGATGCGCTTCAGGGCATTATCCATCAGAAAACAATTCTCTTTTTCCTTCAAGAAATCAAAACTGACACTCACATTCTGTGCTTCTCCATCGCCAATATTCTGTACTAATAACTTTAGGATGATGGGTTCTGCAAGCTGGATGTTCTTCCCATCATCAGCGATAAAAGCCGCATCAGCAATCAGTACATCAGGTTTCCGGAGCTTGTGGGTATTGATCTTCATGGTGAACGGGTAGGCATCAAAACCGTTCGATTCAACAACCTGAACTGTAAATTCAACCTGGCTGGTCGATAGGTTTTCCCTGCCAGTAACCGGTATGGTTATCTCCCTTGTTTCCTGCGGTTGTATATCCCCGATTTCGATCACATCTGAAAATTCCAATCCATCTGTGGAAATACTATCCAGGCTAACCCTGATATTCACATCTTCTGCAATACCATTCCCCTGGTTAACGATCTTAAACCGGATGGAGCTTGATTCATTAGCATCAATAATCATGTTATTGTTCGGATCGGAGAAGATCTGGTTTTGCAGAACCAGTTCAGGCAAGGCTTTTACAATATTGTCTCTCTCCTGACCCTGAAAAAGGTTTTTCATTTCACTTTTCCCTTTGATCGCTTTCTTTTCCTGGGGAAAAGCAGCAAGGGTGAGGAAAAGGAAGGTAAGGAATATGATTTGTTTCATGGCTTCTCAATTAAAATGTTAATTTAACAGACAATTGCGGTTGTGCCGATAAAGGATCAAAATCATATCCGAAAGAGACTTTCTGCACACTGGTATTATACGTTTTTTTCATCAGTTTGTTATGGCTAATGATGATGCATGTATAATCCATGATCCAGATGGCCAGGGCAGAAAAAGCAAAGATGGAAGATAATTGCTTCTGGGAAACGGCATCATCATAGAGGCTGCTCCTCTCCTTGCTATCCATGGACACTTTGTAATCCTTGTATGTGTCAGCCGCCTTTTTGTTATAAAGATAGGAAAGGGACAGGCAGCCATACCCAACAATTCCCTTCAACCAGTGGGGTTTTCCGTCTTTCAGTTTGGTGCTTGCCCAACCGGGGAGAGCGGTTGACATCAAGAATGACTTACCAAGACGCGGATAATCCCCATAGATCCCCGTTATCTCCGATGCTTCTACCAATTGTGGCACGGCAGTCACTTCAATCTGAAACGCTTCACTGGAAAAGAAGTGGTCCCGTTCATAATCCCAGACGATGGTTTTATTTCGTCCGCCGGATACATTCTCGTTTACATCTCCGCTCACTGACCGGGCAAGGATAGAATCTCCGGACTCCGTAATGGCATTAACAAAGACAATGAATCGTTCATTCTTATCCGATTTCAG
>CAZTES010000009.1:35519-36833 GCA_964612275.1 uncultured Rikenellaceae bacterium | reverse complement strand
TTGTGAACGTGTTGTTCCACGATGTGATCACCCGACAGCCAGGTCCAGTTCACCCAGTTGCGGATCATCCATTCCATATCGCTCCATCCCTCTTCCCGGTTCCGGTGCCATAATTTTGACTGATTCCAGTAGCAATTACCGGCAACAATATCACCGATCGCACCATTCAGGATCTGCTCATAGGTCTTCAGGTAGTCTCTCTGGTGTCTTCGTTGTGTACCGGCAACCACCGACAGACCCAGTTCTTCAGCTCTCTTAGCTGTTGCAAGGATCGACCGTGCACCGACAGGATCCACACAGACGGGTTTCTCCATGAATACATGTTTCCTGGCTTTTACAGCAGCATCGAAATGTTGCGGCCTGAAGACCGGGGGGGTGGCAAGGATAATAATGTCCACTCCTGAATTGATCACTTTTTCAAATGCATCAAATCCGATAAAACAGTTTTCATCCGCAACTTCAACGTCCTTTTTCTCTTTCAGCTCCTTTCTGGTGGTTTTAATCTGGTCCTGAAACAGATCCCCCAGGGCGGTAAGCTCAAGGTTCGGACCGGCATTTAAGAAATTTTCAGCTGCACCCGTGCCACGGCCTCCGCATCCGATCAATCCGGCTTTCAGCAGCGGACCGTCCGGTGCTTCATCCAGGGGTTCCGGCAGTGTAATTACTGAACGACGTTTACAGCTACTTGCTGTAATGATACCACTGATACCCACTGTACCCAGGGCACCAATTATGGCAGCATTTTCCAGGAACTTTCGACGACCGAATTTCTCTTTTGTTTCTTTCATAATTATTTTGTTTATCAGTTTATTCTGTTGTTAAAAGTAACATTTATTTTGTACGGAGGAAATGAAAAAAACCAGATTCTCAACATTTTTAATAAATAAGACCCCATCATGAATGAATCAATAGTTGGATGGGAGAGATGGTGATGTTTAAAAATCAATTTTCCTTTCAGAAATCTAAATTTAATTGTTAATTTTAGTCGGATTTATTCCGAACTATCCATCATTCAACTACATCTTAAAAATTTTTCATTATGGACAAAGAAAAAGAGAAAAACTCAATTTCAAGGCGCTCGTTTGTCGGAAGGACTGCAGCTGCAACAGCTGCATTTACGGTTTTACCCAGCTACGTGGTCAGTGGACTTGGGTACAAACCCCCAAGTGATAAGCTGAATATTGCCGGAATCGGGATCGGAGGAATGGGTTTTGCCAACCTGAAGAGCATTGAAGGCGAGAACATCGTAGCCCTCTGCGATGTTGACTGGGACTACAGCAAGCCGGTATTTGAGGCTTACCCCGATGCAAAAAA
>CAZTES010000009.1:0-35419 GCA_964612275.1 uncultured Rikenellaceae bacterium | reverse complement strand
GTGAAAGTTCAGGGTAGCTCAACCCTGTTGCTTACCGATTGTGCCCCCAATGCAGAAATGGTACGGTTGGCCTTTCCTGCACGCAAAAAGCCGGATGATATTATGGTTGAGCTGCCGGCAGTTGACGTTACCTGGTATGACGGAGGTTTGCAACCCCTGAAACCCGAAGGATGGCCCGATGGCAAAAGCATGAACGATGCCGGAGGAGGAGTTCTGTTCCACGGCACCAAAGATACGCTCGTTTGTGGATGCTATGGCAAGGATCCGTGGTTGCTTTCCGGACGTACCCCGGATGCACCAAAAGTTCGAAGAAGGGTAAAAACAAACCACGAGATGGATTGGGTGAGAGCCTGCAAGGAGAGCCCCGAGAACAGGATCGAAACTGCATCTCCATTCAGCGAAGCCGGACCATTCAACGAAATGGTGGTAATGGGTGTACTGGCAGTACGCCTCCAGGGACTGAATAAAGAACTCGACTGGGATGGTAAGAACATGGCCTTTACCAATATCAACGACAGTGAAGATGTCAGGATCTGCATAGAGGACAATTTCAGCATCCATGATGGTCACCCGACATTCAATAAAAAATGGACCGACCGGATGAATGCTAAAGCATTCTCACAGGAGCTGATCAAGCATACATACCAGGATGGCTGGTCACTGCCCGCAATGCCATGATGGGGAAGTTATACGTTATACGTTATAAGTTAATGGTGTAAGAATTTAAATTCCTATAGAGAAATGAGAAAAAGTATGTTGTTATTACTGAGTTTAGCTTTTGTAGCAATTTTCGTTTCCTGCAAAACATCAGAGGAGGTTGGGCCCAATGAATTGACCCAGGCTGAAATTGATGACGGCTGGGTGTTGCTTTTTGATGGAGAAACGTTTGATGGCTGGAGAGGCTATGGATTAGAAACTTTTCCGGATTCCGGATGGGGCATTGAAGATGGTTGTCTGAAATGCCTTCACTCGGGCACGGGTGAGGCTGGTGCCGGGGGTGATATTCTGTACGACAAAAAGTTTACCAATTTCCATCTGAAACTTGAATGGATGATTGAGGAAGGAGGCAACTCCGGAATATTCTATTTGGGTCAGGAACTGGAAGGGAAAAAGATCTGGTATACCGCTCCGGAGTTTCAGATCCTGGATAACTTCTCCGATCATATCGATACACAGCTTGGTAAGGATGGCAACCGTTTGGCCGGAACACTGTACGACCTGGTCCCTGCCGATCCTCAAAATGCCAAGGGAGCCATGGAGTGGAATTCTGCAGAAATTATAGCCTATGAAGGAACAGTGGTGCACAAAATGAATGGTGAAACAGTACTGGAGTACCACCTGTGGACGGATGAGTGGAAAGCTATGATCGAGGACAGTAAATTCCCGGATTTTAACCCGGATTTTGCCAATGTTGCGAAAACAGGATACATCTGTTTACAGGATCATGGACACGCTGTCTGGTTTCGGAATATTAAATTGAAAGAGCTGGGTAAATAGTATTATAGATTTACAGAAAAAGCGGACCGAATTTTCGGCCTGCTTTTTTTTTACGAAAAAACGGTTTTCGTCCGACGATCACGAAGCCCGGGTCGTAAAGCGTTGTTCGTTAGTCGTCTTTTTTTCGTTACTGATTAACGAAAAACGATACGGGCCCTGTGAAATAGCGACATGCCATGTCGAATATCCAATACCATGAAGTAGTAACAATCCAAAACGAAGTGTCAAGGTAAATTTTTATTTCACAGGGCGGGCCTCGTGACCGATTACCGAATGACGTTTTTTGTCATCCAACAAACAACCCGGCATACCTTCTTGCCACATCCTCCCACCTCATCTTTTCACGGGCAATTGTCTGCATTCGCTTACCACAGGATATGAATTCTTCTGACGAAGTGGATTGGAGCAGACTTTTCAAATCCTCCTTATCCTTAAAATAGTATGCCTGGTTTTCCGTGGTACTGATGTTGAAGGGATTTTCGTTAGCAATTACAGGTAAACCCAGGCACATGGCTTCAACCAGGGCCGGGTTTGTTCCGCCACTGCTGTGACCATGGATATAGAGAGCAGCATTTGACCTGAGCCGGTCCAGTTCATGCTGGTTATATATCGGATCCAGAAGAAAAATATTCCTGCAATCCTTAAACCTGTGGTATAATCGTTTACCATATCTGGATAATCCCCAGTTTCCGATAATGACCATGGTTTTATCCGGCGTTTCGCTGAATGCCTCCAGGATCAGTGTATAATTATTTTCAGGCACGATCCGTCCGACAGAAACGGCATATCCCCTGGATTGACCACTGTTCATTTGGTTCATGAACGGATATTTCTCCCGATCGTGTTTCTCCGCTGAACCAGACAAGACATGATCACCACCGTAACCAATCAGTGCAGGAAATTTTCCAAACCTCTTTTTCAGGTAATCCTCAATGGCAAGATTATCCGCGACCACCTCATGAGCTGATTTCACTGCAACCCGTTCAGATAGCTTCAGGAAAAACCGGATTGCCCGGTTCCACCGTTTTCTTTGCCACTCCAAACCATCTGTATGAACAATGATTCTTCGTTTGGTAAATGCCCTTATCAAGGGGAGACACAGTGCCCCTGAAACGCCAAGGATCAGGAATACATCAGCACGGCAAAGAGCATGGGATAGTGAAAACAGATCGTAAAAAAAACTCTGGTAACCATTGGCTTTAAAGGGGATATAGACCAGGTCCGCCCTTTCCCAATTTTCCTTTCTCTCCGCACGTTTATAAAGGCTCCTGCTGCAATATACGATGATATGAAAATCCAGGCTCAGGTGATTGACCAGTTCCCGTGCCAGTGTCTCAAAACCACCATACCGGGCAGGTAAACCTGCGGTGCCGATGATCGCCACTTTTCTGCTCCTTCCCTGGGATTTATTCATCGTTCACAAGGTATGATTTTTTGTAATCTGGTGAAATACTAGCAATATGATGATCCTCTTTCACAATTTCATCTACATTCGTCCGGGGTGATCCGGGTAAAGCTCAGGAACGGGGTCACTTTGATAGATCGTTCCCGTATCCAGATCCATCATGGATAGTCTGCCGTAATAACTGGCGCCGGTATCCATCATCCATACTTCACAGGCTTTTATCGGAACATCAGAACCATAATTGAGCGTGGGTGTGTGTCCAACGAAGATCCTTGTATAATGGCTAAGCTGTTCTTCAATACCCAGTTCTTTCTTGTTTAGTGCGAGGTTTACAAGGTTCCTGTCCCAAATAAATGTTTCCCTCTCCTGTTCATCGATTGGCCTGCCGGGATCGATGCCTCCATGGACGAACAGCTGATCATTCTCAATATAATACTCCTCTGCCCCGGTTAATAGCCTGTGATGCTCAGGGATTATCCCTTTGGGATAGGAATCCATGGTGCTTTTCCCTCCCTGCATCAACCAAACATACGGTGCTTCGCCTGTATCGGCCCAGTTCAGTGCCCACTCATCATGATTCCCAATGATATATACCAGATTAGGGATGGAGCAGAGTTCGTGGAATACTCTTTCAACTTCCGGCCATCCGTCACATGCATCCCCCAGGCTGATTAGTCTGTCTGAGCCATGATCGAATTCGGAACGTTCAAGACATTGAATCAATGCCTTATACGCTCCATGAATATCTCCGATTACAAAAGTTCTGGATGGTTTATTCATACCCACGATCAATAATTCGTAATACATTTTTTTCTCGCAACCCGATTTTTCCAAGGGAATTCCTCCGGGACTATGCAGGTTGCGGGTTTTTTAAGATAGGGAAGTCCTGCCCTGAACTGAAATAAATTTAGTTCATTTATCTTTGTCTATACTATTCATTAACTCCTGCATTCGTTTAACATGCGATCCCTTCCAGTAAACCTTGTTGCATCTGGTACACCGGTAAAAATGGGTATAGTACTTTTGGGTCCTGGGTTTCAGGTGATGAATTACCTGGCTTTTGGATGTTTTCTCTATTATTCCGTTACAATGCATGCACCGTTGAAAGGGCTGAAATTGGTTATATAGATCGAAATGACGGATGACTTCCCTGAACTGTTCGAGTGGATCCTGTGACCGGATCCAATAACCGTGGGTAACTGTCTTATATTTAAGGATACCAATATCCCTGGTTAATATGATCCTCTTTTCATTTCGGGAGATGTCCACAATTTCTGAATCGGAATAGTGCCTTTCATACAGTGCGTCAAATCCGGCCATTCTCAGGTATTTTGCCAGTTTTCCAAGGTGAACATCGAGAATAAACCGTGTTTCCCTGAGTGGATTTTCCCTGAGTCTGTTTACCGGCGAAATATCGAGGCTTTCGAATACGGGATAGACAGAAACGTTGTCCTTCTCAGATAGCCGGTGACTGAAGGTTACCGATTCTCCATTGACCAGAATAAGATCCACTTCAATATGCGGAATCCCAATTGCCTCAATAGCATCTTTAACCGACGGAGATCCTGAGAACCGGTAGGAGAAGCTCTTTTTACGCTTCTGTTCAGGGAGGAAATCATTCAGCTCCTCATAGAAGCGGAAAGATGCAGTTTTCATAGAGCCGGATTCCCTTTCAGCCCGATTTCGTCAGCAACCTCCCGCATGCCCATGATCGTATCCGTGATCAATTCTGAAAGCTCCACATTCATCATTGCTGCCCCTTTTTCAATAATGGTACGGTCTACTCCGGCAGCAAAGCGTTTGTCATTCCATTTCTTTTTCACCGATTTTGCTTTCATATCCAGGACACTTTTCGAAGGCCTTACCAGGGCACTGGTGACGACCAGACCCGTAAGCTCGTCGATAGCAAACAAAACCTTTTCCATCAGGCTCTTAGGTTCCGTATCGGTTACTATTCCGTAACCATGACTCATTACAGCCCGGATATATTCCTCGGGCCAATGGTTTTCTCTGAGGATCTCTTCGGTTTTTTTGCAGTGCTGATCGGGATATTTTTCATAATCCAGGTCATGAACCAGTCCGATTATACCCCATTTCTCCTCATCCTCATTGTATTTGCGAGCCATATACCTCATCACACCTTCTACAGCCAGGGCGTGTTTGGTGAGGCTTTCCGATTGATTGTATTTCCTGAACAGTTTCCAGGCATCATCCCGGGTCGGAATAAATTCTTCCATGATGTTTTGATTTTAATTCTAAATATACAAAATCCTGACGCAACTTCATTGATCAGAACAGGTCTGCCTGCCAGGCAGGAAATCTGCGATCCGCAATCCGCAATTCGCAATCTCACCCCTCATTACTCATCTCTTTTTTTTACCCAGCACCGAGGACCCAGAACCATTCAATTCATCACTCATCACTCTTCTTTCAGAGCCATCCTTACCGCAGCTGCCGCATGAATATAGGTTGTATCAAACAGGGGAATAGTACAATCCTCCTGTTTAATGATCAGGGGGATCTCTGTACATCCCAGGATAACCCCTTCCGCTCCGGAAGCCGCCAGGCGATCAACGATTGCAATAAATTGTTCATGGGATTCTTTGCTTATCTGCCCCTGCACCAGTTCGTGATAGATAACCTCATGAATAATATCCCTTTCTCCGGGGTTGGGTATGATAGTTTCTATTCCGAAAGATTGTTTGAGACGCTTTTTGTAGAAATCCTTTTCCATCGTAAATTTTGTGCCAAGTAATCCGACCTTGCGCATTTTTTTTTCAATGATCTCTTCACCAACGACATCAACAATGTGAAGAAAGGGAATCGAAAGCCTGTTCTCGATACTACCCGATAAAAGGTGCATGGTGTTTGTGCAGAGCACGATGATCTCAGCACCAGCCCGTTCCAGAGAAATGGCAGCATCCGTGAGCATTATCGCCAACTCTTCCCATTTATCGTCATGCTGGAGTTTTTCTATTCCGGCAAAATCAAACGAATAGACATAACAATCACAGGAATGAGATCCACCCAGTTTGCGGTTTACAGTCTGGTTAATGATCCGGTAATACTCTGCCGTTGATTCCCAGCTCATACCGCCGATTAATCCAAGTCTTTTCATGAATAATATAGTTTTAAAAAAAGGAGTTTTGACGCAGCCTCATTATTCTTTCAGGATTTTCCTTGTTATCCTGTGGTTCTCTGTTTCGAGACTGAGGAAATACAATCCTGCCGGAAGATCTCCCAGGTCAATGGAGAGTTGCATCATGCCACCAAAGAGTTGTATTTGTTGCTGCCTGACTACCTGCCCCGCAATGTTCCGCAAGGATAGCAGGGAGTTGGTTTCGTGGACTACCTCATAAGACAGGTGAACAACACCTGTTGCTGGATTTGGATAGATTACGAAATTATCTGTCCGGATAAACGGGCTTGCTATCTCATTTGCACTATGCACCAGGAAGATGGATGAAGAATCGTTGTGGCTGGCAACATCGTTAAGTAGTGCCGTAAAGGCAACGATAGTATAACTCTGATAGGCTGACAGATCAGCTTTTTCGGTAAAAGTAAACTGCAATGATGAGCTGGCAGTAAGTGTGTTTGTAATAAACTCCCCGACAGGAGTTGAGTTATTGATGGTATAAAAGACCCAGAAGTTCGAGACCGGTACGTATCCAAAATTCCGGATCAGAACAGTAACCTCTTCAGTATCGCTGTATACGGTTTCTTGAGAAGGTGCAAGAATGGACTCAATTCCGGCATCAATGAAGGCATAATTTATTATATGCTCCGTCATTTTATTGTTGCCAGGGTATTCATCAAATGATATCGCTGTGTATACCGTAAGGAGAAATTCATTGTGGCTGGAAAGATCCACTTTTTCATCAAAATCATATACAATCGTTGAACCGGCTTGCAATTCGCCTTTGATTGTGTCGGTTACCGGATCATTAGAATTGAGTTGGAAGGTAAGCGGAATATCGGACACAGCTTCATTCCCAAAGTTCTTCAGCTTAATGGAAACCATTTCATTGTCGGTCAGTTCAATACCCGAAACAGGAGATAGGATCTCTACCAGTCCGACATCATATCGGGTAAAAGAATTCCTGGGGAATACAACAAAATCAATCCAGGCTTTATCATAACCTTTGTTTACCGAATTGTCCTTCAAATAGATCCATTTGAAGGTATGTATTCCTGCAGTAACCGGAAACTCCTCATAAGACCAGGGTTTTTCTCCTGACCATTTCGTAACCAGGGTGTCGATATAAAATTCCAGGTAATCGTAGTTGCTTTCGGAAGAAACCCGTTTATAAAATGAGATGGTATCATCCGTCAAAACATCTACGGTAATGGAGAGTACCGATGTATCGTTATGACTGATGTTTGCTGATTGGGCACTAAATTCTCCTTCCCATTGGTTTGATTCTGTAATCAGCCAGGGATGAATGGAATCGTTATACCAGCAGTATTGTTCAAATCCATAGTGTTCAAAATCTTCATAGATGAGACCAATGGGCAGGGAGAATGAATCACAGAATGAGGTAAAACTACTTTCGATGAAAAATTTGAAATGCGTTGCAGATCCGGTTTCAGCCAATGGATTTACTGTAATGGCGAAGCTGGCTTTTTCAGTGGAATTAGCAAGCAACGAATCAACTGTGATCACGGAATCGGTAAAGCTGATCAGTCCGTCCTGATTGCGCAGGGTAATGGTAATCTGTTTTGCTTCACTACTTCCCCTGTTTTGAATCTCCAGAACCAGCTTTGATGCTTCTCCCGGATCCAGCT
Organism: uncultured Rikenellaceae bacterium; assembly: GCA_964612275.1. Classification (GTDB taxonomy): domain Bacteria; phylum Bacteroidota; class Bacteroidia; order Bacteroidales; family VadinHA17. Next base: position 27,732 of record CAZTES010000009.1, on the reverse strand, counting down.
TGAGGTTGCCGTTTCCTTCAGCCAGGTCATTTACTGTAATCTTACCGGTTTCCAGGACGGGTGAATAAATATCCATCGTGAAGTAGGAGATCCATTCCTGATTCAGTGTGTCTATTACTCTGAGGCAAAACGTTGCACCATATGCATCAGGCACTGTATCTTCGATTTCAACCGTAAAGGCAGGGATTTTGAGGGAAATGCCCTCTCCATTTATAGTACCCCAATACTCACTTGAATCGATAACCGATACATAAGGATCTGAAGTGGAAAGATAGCCATGAATACCCAGTGCATCAGACTCTCCCAGGTTTTCCAGGCCCACTTTCATGAGAATCGTTTCCCCATAATCTGCCTGGGAAATATCCATTCCAAGTGTGTCGGATAAGCTCAGGCTTTCAAACACCACGTAAGGATCAATGGATGGTACCACCCGGATGCTGTCAATGTGTGGTTGCCTGTTCTGCTTGGATATTACAAGATGAAGCCTTCCGGTGTCATTCACTTCCTGAAATTGAAGGAGTGCTAAACCGGAGGCTCCTGTGTATTTTGCATCCAGAAGAGAGCCATCTTTTGTAAGTCCAACATATGCATGAGGTTCAGCTTGAATGAATAATGTATTAATGCCGGTTGGAACGGTTTGGGGCTTATTCACAACAAGGGGATCGGGCTGGGAAAAATAGACCATTAAGGAGGGATCACCCAGAATATGGTAAATTTCAAAGTAATACTTCGCTTTTGACGAACTGCCTTCTACCACCGAAAGATTTCCTCCGAGAATCATCTGCCCCTGGGTTGGATACCATTCGGCTTCCGGTTCTCCATGATCATGGAATGTCCGGTCGTACATCCCGAGACCTGTTTCCTCATACGTTGGAAACTCCAGAATCGGGCCGGTGCCTATTGCCCAGTAATAATCCTCGTCCCAGTAAGAATCATTCGTACAACCGATATAGGATAATGCACCTTTCCCTCGTGCACGGACCAGGGCTTCCCCAAAACATTCATAATAAAAATTGGCTGACTGACACCCATTGCCGATCATCAAGGGGTATTTACCCTCGTTCAGCAATCCTTCGATATCAGAAATGGTAAAGGAAGGATTAAGCCATGATCCGACAGAACCATGGCCTGTGTAATTAACAAACCCTGCTCCATCACTCACATTCTGTAAGATTAATTCCTTGTTCACAGGGACAGAATCACGGTAGTAGAGGTAGGTATGCGATAAGATTTCATGCGCTGAATTTAAATAATTGGATGTACCGTAATTGATCTGCCCATTGCCGCAGGTGGGAGCATAATCCCAATCCACCCCGGCAATCATTACTGCTTTATCCAGGAAAACAGGATCCGAGAACAGGTATTGTTCATATTCCAGGATCTTTTCAATCTGAGGGTTCAATTGTGAGGTATCCTTTGCGGAGAGCCTTCCATATAACAGCTCCGGCAAAAAATCCCCATCCCCATCGTATTCAGAATAATAGAGATCGGTATAATGCCCATAGTCACTCTTAAAAGCAGGGATCTGCTCGTGGTCGCCAACAATCAGCAGGTAGGTAGGTGCAGGATCTTCAGGAGTTGCCGAGAAATAAAGGCTGTCCAGAAACGCTTTCATCTCCGTTCTGGTGCTTCCAACTTTCGGATCTCCTTTATATGCCTCAATCACAGAAAAACCTTTCCTGGTTTTCCATTGGATAAAGGGTTGGAGTACCTCAGAAAAAGATGGATCGGATAAAATCACGTATTTAATCGGTTGTTGACTGGTAAATGCCTTGGTTTGATCTTCCCGGTAATTCAATACCCGGTGAAACGATTCCTCGAAAACGGGAGAATAAAACCGTTTATGAATATCCCGCATGATCCCGTCATTGGCTCCTTTAAAAACAATTTCAACCTCAATCCTGTAATTAGCCTTCAGGAGATGTTGTACAGGATTGTACTGGAATGGTGCAATACGCAGCTGAGCCAGCCTTCTTCCACGCGATTGCCCCAGTTCAATAATGGTAATTACCTCCTCTTCATTAAAACCATCCATTTCATAAGCTTCCCTAGAGTAATGAAACGATTGTTGTCCCGGATCCTGGTTTTTTCTTACGGAAGGTTGGGAGGGATATATTTTTGTATTAATCTGCTCCTCTTCCAGCTTCATTATTTTTTCCTGGATGGAAAGAATATGAATTTCCGGTTGTGCTCCGGCAGGAATTTCAATCATCCGGCTGAGAACAGGCAACTCGGGTGTCCCATCCGGGCTCTCACTGGTGTATTCGTCGAGAATGATCCTGGCAAACTCCCCGTTTGGCGTTTGGATTGATGATACAGAAAAAGAAGAGAGCGTGTATTCCAGGTGAAAACTGGAAATCTCGTTCCGTAGAATGGTAATCCCGGGTGGATCAGATGATAAACTGATCTTTTTCTTATCCTCGTTTTCACTGATAAATCCGGATAGCAGTATCGCAGAGAGAATCAATAAAATTCCCCTTCTCATATTTCAAACCCTGAAATGTTACCTAATAACCCAACTATTTACAATAATAATACGGAAATACCCCCATAAAGTTAGGATAAGTATAACAGTTATTTTGAAATTTTACAAAATTTAGAAATTATATATATCTTGTCGTATGTTTTGAAAGTAATCTTTCTATTTTTATTTTTGGTAATTATTTTCGCTTAACGGAGGTCACTACCATCTGATGAAAAAAATATTCGGCATCATTGTTTTTTTCGCCTTTTTTTTGACTGGCTTCAGTCAGGTTTTTGAAACGGGTGTCCCGTTCATTACCAATTATCCCCCTGTGGAATCAACCGGGCAGCAGAACTGGGCGGTTACACAGGATCATCGTGGAATGATCTATATCGCCAATAATGACGGTATGGTCGTAGAATATGATGGCCGAAATTTCCGGACGATTCCTATTGGAAACAGATCCTTTGTCCGTTCATTGACGGTGGATGACAATGGAACAGTCTATGTTGGAGCAGTCGGTGAATTCGGATACCTGGGACCCGATGCCATGGGCAACATGGTATATTACAGCCTGGTAAATAAGATGGATTCCTCGGCTCAGGAATTCGGTGATGTTTGGAAAACTCTCTCCTGGAAAGGAAATGTGTACTTCTGTGCAGAGAAGACAATTTTTAAATACCTCCTTTCAACCGATACCATACAGATTATCAAACCGGCTGAATATGGCTTTGATCAGGTATTTTTAAGTTTTGTAGCCAATGACCGGTTTTTCCTTGGGGATTTTTTAAAGGGATTGGTGGAAATGCAGGGAGATTCCGTCGTGGATGTCAATGGGGGTTCATTTTTCGGATCAAAGAGTATTATGGCGTTGGTGCCAATTAGTGAGAATGAACTGGTTATTGGGACCGCTCGCTCTGGGGTCTATCTACTTAACCTTGAAACGGGCAGGGTAAATGACCAGTTTATCGACCCTGAACTAAACGATATTCTCAAGCAATCTTTTCTCTACAATGGTATTGCCCTTCCGGATAATCACTTTGCCATTGGAACGGTGCAGGGAGAAGGATGTTATATCTTCAATAATGACGGGCAGGTCATTACCCAGCTCAACGATCGTGTAGGCCTCCAGAATCAAACGATTACTTCAATGTTCGTCAATCCACGAAATATTGATAATTCTCCAATGTGGTTGGCCCTCACGTTCGGAATAGGAAAAGTCGAAATCAATTCCCCCTTCCGCTATTTTGCCGAGGAGAGCGGGATCAGTGGAAACATTAATGATATCATAGAATATAAGGATTTCCTGTTTCTGGCTACAGAAAATGGAGTCTATTACATGACCCGGAATGATTTCGGTTATGTACGCTTTGAAAAAGTGGAACAGATCGTTGACCAGGCATGGTCATTTATCCGCTTCGATGGGGATGGAAACCTCCCGGAGAAATTGCTTGTTGCCACTGATCATGGATTGTTCGATCTCAGCAATATTAGTAAAGCGGATAATATAACTCAGGGAATTGTAGCCAGACGATTAACCATTTACAAAGTGAACAAATCGGATAGCGATCCCAAAAAATTATACCTGGGATTGATAGATGGATTTGTCACTATCCGTTTTAATCGTGGTGAATGGGAACTTGAGGGAGATTTCTCCGGCCGTGATGAAATTCGATCGATTGTGGAGGATAACCAGGGAAATATCTTTGTCTCGAGTGTTTTTGGTGGAATTTTTAAGTTCGAATTTACGGAAGAAAACGATACGATTATTACAAGGTATACCACAGAACATGGATTGCCAACCCTGAATGAGAATTATATATTCAAGTTTGAAGAGGGTATCTTTTTCGCTACACATGGAGGTGTTTATGAATACGATCCCCAGAATGACCGGTTTATCCCTTCTCCCTTTTTTGGACCCGAATTTTCAGACGGCTCCATGAAAATATTCAGAATAATGAAAGACCGGGATGGCGATTTCTGGATGAGCTTGCAAAAAGAAGAGGCTGGGTATTTTGAAACCATCATTAGCAAGGATGGTGATAAAATCGTTACCAATGACCTGCCGTTTAAACGGTTATCACGATATTCAACCGATGCATTCTGTCCGGATGAAAATGGAATTGTATGGTTTGGAAAGGCAAATGAATTGTTCCGGTACGATAAATCGTATGCAAAGGATTTTACCATTCCTTATCAGGTACAGGTCAGACGCGTTATCCTGGATATCGATTCTGTTATTTTTAACGGGGCCTTTTATCACCAAAACGAACAGGGTAGACTGATCATTGATAGCGATCAGCCGGAAGAGCTCAAATACGATATTAAGTTCGATCATAATAACGTGACATTTCATTGGACTGCACCGTTTTTTGAAGCCGAAGAAACCACACAATACCGATACTGGCTCGAGGGGAATGATAAGTATTGGACCCCCTGGTCCGACAGGACAGAATTTACCTATACAAACCTTAGCCGTAGTGACTATGTGTTCCGGGTTCAGGCAAAAAATGTCTACGGAGTGGAAAGCCAAATCGGCACCTTTGAGTTCACCATCCTTCCTCCCTGGTATCAAACAATAATTGCATACATCGCTTATGTGATCCTGTCCATTACCCTCGTGGTGATTATTGTGAAACTATATACCCGCCGGTTGATGATGGAGAATATACGGCTGGAGGGAATTGTTGCAGAAAGAACTGCCGAAGTCGTAAGACAGAAAGAGGAGTTAACCGATAGCATTCAGTACGCCAGCCGGATCCAAAGAGCCCTTTTGCCATCTGAAAAAATCCTGTTCGAATCCCTGCCCAAACACTTTATCCTGTTTAAACCACGAGATATCGTAAGTGGTGACTTTTATTGGATGATACAGAAGGAGAATAAGATCTTTATCTGTGCTGCAGATTGTACCGGTCATGGTGTCCCGGGAGCCTTCATGAGCATGCTCGGTATATCATTCCTGAACGAGATTATTGTTAAGTCGGGAATTACCCAATCAAATCTGATCCTTGATGAATTGAGGGAACATGTTATGGAATCCCTGAAACAGACAGGTGAAGGAGAAGATGAAACCAAGGATGGCATGGACCTTTCACTTTGCGTGATAGAAAAAGAAAAACGCCGGATACAATTTTCCGGAGCATATAATCCGCTCTATTTTATTCGCCCGCTAACGGATAAGGAGAAAAAAACAGTGGAAAAAGGCCAGGAGTTGGCTGTCCAACAGGGTGACCTCTATAATAATAATTACCTGCTTCAACAGATAAAGGGGGATAAAATGCCCATCGGAATCTCAGCAAAAAACCATGAACCGTTCAGCCTTCATGAACTGGATATGAAACCAGGATATACCATTTACTTGTTTTCCGATGGTTACGTAGACCAATTCGGCGGACTGGAAGGGAAAAAATTCATGACCAAAGCATTCAAAAAATTGTTGCTGGAGGTTCAGGACTATCCAATGGAAGAGCAGGGTAAAATACTTGATGATACATTGATTGAATGGCAGGGAGAGCTTCCCCAGGTCGATGATATCATTGTGATCGGTATTAAACTCGCTTAAGGATCAGAATGGTCTGACCAATTACCGGACTAAACTTCCAGGTTGGAAAATTCCGGTGTTATCTCAAATTCATATTCAGGATATTCATACAGCGGCATGATTTGCTCTGTTATACCCAGAGAATATCCATATACTCCACTGTATTCCGATACATCCTCACCCATCTCAACAAGCTGATCCAGGTAGTGTTTTATCGGTTTGGATTCAACTACGGTTACTTTGCCCATCTTGTGTATTATGGGGCTGTGGTTACGGGTGTTATCGTGATCGAACTGAAGTATTCTTCTTCCCCACGGTGTGATCCCTACTACCCTGAAAGTCATACTTTTGCCAACTCCCGGGAGATTCAAAACGTTCCGGTCAGTGGCAAGGAAAGGTAGCTTATGTTTGTTTCTCAGTGCCTCCAGATTCTGAACCATATCCTCCGCATCGTTTGGTAATCCCTTGATCGCTTCGAGCGATTGTTCAGGTACCTTGCCAATTATTTTTTCTTCAACCAATTCCTGAACATTCCTGGCGTTTGTAGGGAAATTGTGGTAATTTTCCATATACCCTTTCACGGTGAATGTATAGTATGGAAGAACGCCAATTTCGTTCAAAACCTGACGCAATTTGGCCGTATGCCCTCTGCGTGAAGCTGCGGCAGTGAAGACAAGCTGATTGGTAACAATCCAACCTGCGGAGATCAGTTTTTGAACTGCGTTCCGTGTTTCAGGGGTTATCTCCATAGCAGATTCGATATGGGTTTGAATGACGAACTGGGAAATGCCGATAACTGAGGCTTTCTCTTTGAAGCGCTCCAGAATTCGGATGAGTTCCGAATTAAAACGTTGCGGCAGATAAACAGGCAATCGCGTACCAAGTCGTACCCGAACTATCTCTGCATACTTTTCACCATTTTTTCTTTTCTGGTTTGCCTTCTTCTTCCGGAGAGCCATTTGGTAGACTGCATCCAGTACTTCCCTGAGTGACTTCTCTGAACTCATGAATGCATCACCACCGGTAATTAAGATATCTCTCAATTTTGAGTCATTCTCAAAATAGTCCATTAACCGTTCCAGTTTTTGTGGCCATTTTTCATCCGGTCTAAGGTCTTCACGGTTGAAGGTTAAATGGCCCCGCTGAAAATCGTACATTCTCTGGCAAGAGGAACAGAGACCCCCGCAGGTTCTTGCCATGGTTTCCGGAATGATGATCGCTACTTCCGGATAGCGCCTGTGAATGTTGTGGCGATTCGGGAGAATCCAGCCGGCAACATTTGGTTCTCCGGGTTCAACCACATCCTCTCTTTCCCAGGCAATGATCTTTCCAAACTCCTTCACCAGGTAATTGCTATGGAAAATATAATCCCGGATTGCCAGATCTGCTCCCAGGGCAAAATAAGGAACGCGCACATTCAACAGCGAGAGGTAATAGGTATTGACAAAAATCGGTATCCCGACTTCTCTGGCTTTTTTTAATGTTTCCAGAGTTTCCGGCTGCAACGAGTAATCCAGCATCTCGTTTAGAAATTCCGGTGTACGGACCGAAAACGATAGGTGAAAGCGACCATCATTCCACCATTCATTAACCAGTTCAATTTTTTCTTTCCTCGAAAGTCCGGGTTCTAGAGAAAATCTCCTGCTCTTTAACTCCCCGGAATCCAACTTGTCAATGATGATCCTGATAATCCGGTTTTTATTCCTTTCTCTCATGCGTACGATTTCCGGATCCAACCCGGAAGGATGCCGGTCCATCCACTCTTTTACCTTCTCTTTCCCGGGTAATGTCACGGTTTCCTTCCCGGAAAATTGCCTGAAAAGATGCAGTATGTCCTCAAAGAACGCTGGCTTGGCACCACCTGCCCCTTTGTGGTATGCCAGCCAGATGTTTTTAAATGGATAACTTACCGAAACTTTATGCGGAACGTTCAGATCTTCAAACTTTTCCCCGCTGTGATCAATATAATCCAGGAGCCGGATTGCCGCATAATCATTCCAGGTAAGTTTCTTGAAATTTTTCATTTCAGAAGTCTTACTCCTGTAATAGTCAAGAACCCATGGACGATCCTTGATTTCCTCCAAAACCCAGGATCTGATATTATCCAACATATTCTCCCAGTTCCTTGCGTTTCGCACAATTTCCTCAAGTCGCGGATTCTCATCAATGATCTTCCGGAAAACCTTATAGGACAGAGGAGAAATGGCTAATTTTTCTGTTCTTATTGTTTCCATAAAGTTCAATCGTTAACGGTCCAAGAGTATTGTCAGGAAAGAATACTGACAAAAAGATGCAGCATGTTATCTGCTGAGGTACAAAAACCTTGAAAGAATTGCAAAGGTAACAAAAATCGTGATCAATCGCAAGATGTAACCGAGTCCTCTTCAGGGAGAGGTTGTGGGAGAATCTTCTTCTATTCGATCACCAGATTGCTCAATTCCGGGGTAACATCGAAGTCATACTCCGGGTATTCGAACACCGGGATCCGCTCTTCTGTTTCACCGATAGAGTATCCGTAAATACCCTCATATTCTAAAATTTTTTCACCCATTTCCTCTAATTGATTGAGGTATTCGCTGATTGATTTGGATTCAATGATCACTACTTTTCCCATTTTATGTATGATGGGACTGTGTACCCGGGTTGCGTCATGGTCGAATTCAAGTATTCTTCTTCCGTATCGTGTAATCCCGATTACCCTGAAAGTGAGGCTTTTCCCAACTCCCGGGAGGTTCAGTACATTCCGGTCGGTTGCCAGGAAAGGAATGTTGTTATACTTACGTAACGCATCAATGTTTTCCATCATCAATTCAGCTTCCATGGGGAATTGCCGGATTGTTTCGTAATCTTTTTCCAATATCTTTCCAATTACTTTCTCTTCCAACTGTTCCTGAACAGCCCTTGCATTGGGGGCAAACATAAAATTATTCTCCATATACCCCTTGACCGTGAAGGTGTAGTAGTTCAGGATACCGATATCATTGAGTACCTGCCTCAGTTTGGCGGAATGTCCGCGCCGGGATGCCGGAGCAGTAAAGACAAGTTGATTGGTTACAGTCCAGCCGGCTGACATTAACATTCTTACTGCCTCTCGTGCTTCCGGAGTTACCTCCATGGGTGATTCAAAATGGGTCTGAACGAGAAATTGTTTGACTCCAATTTCTGAAGCCCTGGCTTTAAAGCCTGCAAGAACCTCCATAAGTTCAGGTGTTACCCGTTGAGGTAAATACACCGGTAACCTTGTACCGAAACGAACCCTGACCAGTTCAGCATATTTTTCTCCCTCTTTTCGTTTTTTGTTTTCCTCCTGTTTCCTTTTTGCCATTTCAAGAATAGCATCCAGGATTTTCTTGATCGATGAGTCCGAACTCATAAAAGCATCCCCTCCGGTAATGAGGATATCCCTGAGCTGGGAGTCCTTTTCAAAATATTTCATGAGTTTCTCCAGCTTTTCATCCCATGTCTCCCTTGGTTTGAGTTTTTGCAGATCAAAATTCAGGTTTCCACGCTGGAAATCATACATTCGCTGGCAGGATGAGCAGAGTCCTCCGCAGGCTCTGCCCATGGTATCCGGTATCAGAATGGCAACTTCAGGGTATCTCCTGTGCACATTGTTGTGTGAGGGCAGCAACCAGCCAGCGGCATTGGGCTTCCCCGGTTCCACCAGGTCCTCCTTCTCCCAGGCAACAATATGGCCGAATTCATTGACCAGTTGCTGACTGTAGATTATATAGTGGCGGATGGCCAGATCGGCTCCAATGGCAAAGTAGGGAACCCTGACATGCAACAGGGAGAGGTAATAGGGATTCACAAAAAATGGGATCCCTGCTTTTTCAGCATTATACAAAATCTTCATCGTATCGGGATCCAGGGAGTTCCCTAATAGTTCATTCAACAGCTTGGGGGAGCGGACTGCAAACCGAAGGTGGAATAACCGCTCTTTCCACCACTTTCTTGTTGTTTGAAGCTTCTCATCGATCGTTTTTTCATGCTCGAAAAAATAGGTGTTGTCTTTTATTTCGCCCCGGTTAATCTTTTCAATAATGATCATGAGAATCCTGTCCCTGTTCTCTTCTCTGAGTTTAATGATTCTGGGATCGAGTCCGGAAGGATACCTTTCCATCCAACCGAGGATCTTTTCCCTGGATGGAATTTCCCGCGTTGCCTTTCCTGAAAATTGACGGAACAATTGAAGCATATCCTTAAAAAAGTAGGGCTTGGCCCCGCCGGTACCAAAATTTACTCCCAGCCAGATTAATTTGATGGGATTGCTTACGGCAATTTCTCCACGTAGATTAAGGTCAGGAAACTCTCTTCCTGCATTTTCAATGTAGTCCAGGACCCGAATGGCAGCATAATCCTGCCAGTTGAGTTTCTCAAACGTTTCTCTTCCCGTCTGTTTATTTACGAAGAATTTATAGGCCTCCGGTTTTGTTTTCAGATACCCCATGATCCAGTTTTGAACACCAACCAGTGCTTCCGTCTCATTCTTTGCATTCCTCATAATTTCTTCCAGCCGCGGGTTCTCATTCAACAACTCTTTTAATAACTTATGAGACCTTACAGAAATGGCAATTTTGTCAAGTTTTTCAATTTCCTTCATGGTTCGGTGTTTTTTGGTTATCATTCAGTTTCTTTATCCCTGATTCAGTAAGCTGGTAAAAAATCCCTTTTTCAGTAAACTCGATACCCACAATATCAAGGGAAATAAAATTAACCAGAATTTTTTCTGCAAGATACTTGGGTATGTTTGCTATTTTCTGAAACCGGGAAAGGGTGATTGACCCATTCTTATCCAGAAAATCAAGAAGAATTTTCTCTTTTTTGGTAAATTTCACAAGAGTCCCTGTCTTTCTTTTTTTCGCCTCCCATGTCTTAAGCAGGATCCTGTTACCGATAAAATTCTGGTCCCCGGAGCGTACAAATACTTTCCATTTGCCGTCATCGGCAATGGCATAATGCGGCTTCCTATCGCTTTTGGGAACCGTTATTTCAAGGATCGTTTTTCCATTGATCTCCCAATTTGCGGTTTCGAATGAGACGCTGGGCTTGCAATACATCTCTGCAGCAGCCTGGATCATGTAAAACTCTTCATCCGACCGGATACCGGAAATATTGCCATTGTCTTTTACACCGATCAACAGTTTTCCTCCGTTGCAATTGGAAAAAGCAGCCAGAGTCCTTGCAATTTTTTTTGAATCCGTTATGCAAAACTTAAAATCAAGTGTCTGCCCTTCCCCTTGGGTGATTAAATGCTGGATGTATTTGCTCAAGATGAATAAAATGGATGTATGGATAAATTTAATGGATTTTCAAGAAATAGAAAAATGATCCTGTGATTTCTAATTCGCGTATTATGAAATCCATTTTTTTTTTCTATCTTATACACAATTAAAATAATTGATTTTGCTAACGCTTACTTCAAAGGTAAATACCAATTCAAGGGAATTCAAGAAGCATGTCAAAGAATACCTTGGTGTATTGACAGAATACAAAAACCGGCTGGAGGTTGTTTTTCAGGGAGGTAGTCCGGAAGCGATTAAAAAACATCACAGCCGGGGAAAGCTTCTTGCCCGTGAACGCATTGATCTGTTGCTTGATCCGAACACTCCGTTTTTGGAGCTTTCCTCTCTTGCTGCTTATGGTCAGTATAACGATGCCTTTCCGGCAGCTGGTATCGTAACGGGTATCGGTGTAATTCATGGGAGGGAGACCATCATTGTAGCTAATGATGCAACCGTGAAGGGAGGAACCTATGTGGCAGAAACAATAAAGAAGCACATCAGGGCACAGGAAATTGCTATGGAGAACCGGCTGCCTTGTGTTTACCTGGTTGATTCAGGTGGTGTGTTCCTGCCGGAACAGGCGAGGGTTTTTCCTGACCGGTTCGATTTTGGCCGTATTTTTTATAACCAGGCAAGACTCTCTGCTGAAGGTATTCCACAGATTTCAATTGTTATGGGTTCATGCACTGCTGGCGGTGCTTATGTTCCGGCAATGAGCGATGAAACCATTATTGTCAATAAGCAGGGAACGATTTTTATCGGAGGACCTCCTCTGGTAAAGGCAGCTACCGGAGAGGAGGTGTCGGCAGAGGATTTGGGGGGTGCTGCTGTCCATACATCCATTTCAGGTGTATCCGATCATTTCGCAGAAAATGATAAACATGCCATCCAGATTTGCAGGAATATCTTTGAGACCATTCCCCGTACGGAACAACAGAGCCTGGAAATCCTGCCTCCTGAGGAACCTCAGTATGACCCCCAGGAGATTTATGGGATTGCTCCACTGGATCTGAAACGACCCGTGGATTCAAGAGAAATCATAATGAGGCTGGTGGATGGGAGCAAATTTCATGAATTCAAAGCAAGGTATGCGCCAACACTTGTTACCGGTTTTGCACGGATTATGGGCTTCCCGGTTGGCATCCTGGCAAACAATGGCGTGCTCTTTTCCGAAACATCGCTGAAAGGAACTCATTTCATTGAACTGTGTGACTTCCGCAAAGTACCGATTATTTTCCTCCAGAATATTACCGGCTTCATCGTAGGTAAACAGTACGAAAGAGAAGGAATTGCACGAGACGGTGCCAAACTGGTACATGCCGTTGCTAACGCTACTGTCCCAAAATTTTCAGTAATCTTTGGCGGATCGTTCGGTGCCGGTAATTATGCCATGGCAGGCAGGGCTTATGAACCCAGACTTCTTTTTATGTGGCCTAATGCACGCATTTCAGTTATGGGAGGTGACCAGGCAGCGGATGTCCTGGTGACAATAAAGAAAGACCAGATGAAAACAAAAGGAAAAGATTTCCCTGAACAGGAAGCCGGGAAATTGAGGAAGGAAATTCTGAATAAATATGGTTACGAAGGATCTCCATACTATAGCACATCAAGACTCTGGGATGATGGAATCATCGACCCCGTAGATACCAGGAGAATTTTGGCCCTGGGTATTTCCATGACACTAAACAGGAAGTTTGGTGAACCGAAATATGGGGTGTTTAGAATGTGACACCCTTTTTTATTCGTGAAACTCAAATTTCAAAAATGCAGTACATTGAAATTTGTAAGTTGAACCCTGCCCGCCGGGCAGGCGGGAATCCCGTCGAACGCGGAGGGTTTCATACCCGTGATTTTATGATCGTTTAGGTAATGGCAAATTACAATACCATAGTATACGAATTAAATGAACAGGTTGCTACCGTATCGCTTAATCGTCCTGAAGTGCACAACGCCTTTAATGAAACGATGATTTCAGAACTGATCGACTGCTTTGAATCGATCAACGAGAAAGAAGAGGTGCGGGTTGTTCTGCTGCGCGGTAAAGGTAAATCGTTTTGTGCAGGGGCTGATCTGAATTGGATGAAAGATGTTACAAACTATGGATACGAGGAGAATATCAAGGAGAGCCTCCGGCTTTCGCAATGCTTCTATTCTATTTATACCTGCAATAAACCAACGGTAGCCATTGTCCATGGTGCTGCCATCGGAGGAGCTAACGGCTTGCTCGCTGCCTGCGATATGGCGTTTTGTGAAGAGAATACCATCTTCTCACTGAGTGAGGTGAAAATCGGTGTGATCCCTGCGTGTATCTCACCCTATATCGTGAAAAGGGTAGGGGAGTTTGGGGCAAGGGAATTGATGCTTACAGGAAGACGAATTGAAGGCACAGAAGCTGAAAAAATAAAGCTTGTTAATCAATCATTACCTGCCAATGAAATGGAAAAACAGGTCCACTCGGTTGTTAACCTTTTGATGACTAGCGGACCTTCGGCAATGTCCCAGTGCAAAAAACTGATCTTTGATGTATCCAATACATTAAGCATGGAAGAAGCCCTGGAATATACTGCACGTATGATTGCAGAAATCAGGGCTTCAGAAGAGGGACAGGAAGGAATGAAGGCATTCCTTGAGAAAAGGATTCCTGGATGGATAAAGAAACAATGACTGTGGATCACTGTACTGGCAGATTAATCCAAATGTATATGCAGAAAAAAGCATGAAATTATTTCATAAAATACTGATTGCGAACAGGGGTGAAATAGCCATACGCATTAACCGGGCAGCAAAAAGCCTGGGTATAACAACCGTGGGAATCTTCTCGGAAGCCGATGCTGCATCTCTCCATGCAACGGTTGCTGATGAAGCCCGATGCATTGGGAAGGAAGCCCTGAGTGAAACTTATCTGAATATTGAAAAAATTGTTTATACAGCAAAACAATCAGGATGTGATGCCATTCACCCCGGTTATGGATTCCTGGCTGAAAATCCAAAATTTGTCGAAGCAACCCAGCAGGCAGGATTGACATTCATCGGTCCTTCAGCCAGTGTCATGGCACTAATGGGGAACAAAATCAAAGCCCGGGAGTTCATAAAAAGCATCAATATACCGCTTGTTGGAGGTGCCGTGGGCAAAACGACCGGCTCACTGTTGAAAGCTGCTCAACATATCCCCTTTCCCCTCCTTTTAAAAGCAGCTGGTGGCGGGGGAGGAAAAGGGATGAGAGTGGTCAGGGAAGAGAGTGAACTGGAGGATGCCCTGGAAACTACACGGCGTGAAGCATTATCCTATTTCAGCGACGGAACGATCTATATCGAAGAGTATCTCGAAAACCCTCGCCATATTGAAATCCAGGTAATGGGGGATCACTATGGCAGTGTAGTGCACCTTTTTGAAAGGGAATGCTCAATACAGCGGCGTTATCAGAAGATAATCGAAGAATCCCCTTCCCCGACGCTTACTCCTGAATTACGACAGGAGATGGGAGGTGCTGCCGTAAGGATTGGGAAAGAGATCGGTTATAACAATGCCGGAACCATCGAATTCCTGGTCGATCGAGACCTGAATTTCTATTTTCTGGAAATGAATACCCGGATCCAGGTGGAACATCCCGTTACGGAAATGACCACCGGCTTGGACCTTGTGCGTGAACAAATACTGGTTAGCGCAGGAAATCCACTCTCCTTCTCACAGGATGATATCCGGCAAAACGGCTGTGCCATTGAAGCCAGAATATACGCGGAAGATCCGGCAAATGGATTTTTGCCATCACCCGGTACTATGACCTGTTATGCAGAACCTGCAGGAGACAATATCCGCGTCGACTCCTCAACCGATAAAATGACGGAAATCAAAAGCTTTTTCGACCCGATGATCGGTAAACTGATCGTTTATGGAAAAGACCGGGAAAAGGCAATGCAGAAACTTGATGAAGCACTTGGTAATTATATTATTCATGGAATTAAAACCAACATTCCGTACCTTCTCGGTTTAATACGGAACGGAGATTTCAGGACTAACCGGATCTCAACAACCTGGTGCGATCACAATACGCAACTGGTCTTAAAACAGATCAGGGATGCGAAACAACAGGAGGATCACCTTATCCCACTCCTTTCCTTAATAGCCAGCACACTTTTCCCGGACCGGGCGGTTGCTTTTCCTTCCCCGTCAACAGACCTCAATATCTGGGATTATATGGGCTATTGGAGAACAAGGATGAGAATACCTGTCCAGATCGATGAGGAGGAAATTCCGATTAACATATTGAAAAGCAATTACCCCCATTTTGTTGCTGAAATTGACAAAAAGAAACATGAAGTCACGATCGAATTTTTTTCATCTGGCTTACTGACGCTTTCAATCAATGAACAGGAATATAAAACCTGGATCTCTCCGTGTGTGGAATTAAAAACCTGCCTGAGTTTTAACGGGCACCAGTATGAAATGCAACGCAATGACCAGCTTTCTGATGAGATGGAATACCATTTGTCAGAAGGGATGGAAATGACGGATAGCAATGTTCTCACCTCACCCATGCCGGGAAAAGTGATAAAGATCAATGCAAAGAAGGGGGCAGAGATTAAAAAGGGCAATGTGGTACTGGTGATCGAAGCGATGAAAATGGAAAACAACATCATAGCTCACCGGGATGCCCGGATTGACAAGATTCCCGTTTCTGTCGGTCAGATGGTTGAGGCAGGTGTTCCACTGGTCTATTTTGAAGAGGAGAAGAAATAACATTCTGGTTAAGAATCATAATAATTGATGAATTTTAAAAGGAGGTTTTTATGGTTGGAATTATTGGATATGGCACTCAGATTCCCCGCTACAGAATAACAGTGGAAGAGATTGCCAAGGTTTGGGGGGCAGACCCTGTTGCTCTGAAAAGGGGGTTGAACCTGAACGAAAAATCGGTCCCTGCTCCCGATGAGGATTGTGCAACACTTTCCGTCAATGCCGCCCGTGATGCATTGCGCAGAGCCGGGATCACCCCTTCAGAGATCGGGGCTGTTTATGTTGGCAGCGAATCACATCCCTATGCAGTCAAACCCACAGGAACAATCGTCTCTGAAGCATTGGGTGCCTGTCCCTACGTGCATACAGCAGACCTGGAGTTTGCCTGTAAAGCCGGGACGGAGGGCATGTTTATCGCGTTACAACTGGTTCAGAGCGGAGCCGTTAAATATGCCCTGGCAATCGGTGCAGATACTTCCCAGGGTGCCCCGGGCGATGCCCTGGAATATTCCGCAAGTGCCGGAGCGGCTGCTTACATTATGGGAAAGGAAAAGGTGATCGCCGAACTGATCGATACCCATGCCTATATGACCGATACACCGGACTTCTGGCGACGCGAACATGCGCATTATCCTGAACATGGAGGACGGTTTACTGGAGAGCCTGCATACAAGAAACACATAGCCGGTGCAGTGGAGGCAATCCTTGAGAAAACAGGAATGAAACCGTCCGACTTTCATTACATGATTTTCCATCAACCCAATGGAAAATTTCCCGTACAGGTAGCAAAAAGCCTTGGCTTTACCGAACCCCAGTACCGCTATGGCTTGCTTACTCCTATGCTTGGCAATACCTACTCCGGATCTTCCCCCATGGGGCTGGCTGCAACCCTGGATGAAGCGAAAGCGGATGAACTGATCCTCCTGGTTTCCTACGGTTCCGGGGCAGGAAGTGATGCGTTTGTTTTCCGGACAACGGAACGACTTGGTGAAATACGGAACCTGGCGCCGAAAGTGAGAGCCCAGCTCGATACCCACAAAACGTATCTTCAATATGGTGCCTATGCAAAATTCAGAGGTAAAATTCGTAAACCAGAATAGGAGGTAGCTATGAGAAATGTTGCAATAGTAGGTATTGGAATGATTAAATTCGGGGAACTATGGACCAAATCCCTGCGTGATCTGTGTGTTGAAGCTGCTCAAAACTGCTTCACGGATGCCGGTACAAATCGGGTAGACTCCCTGACCATTGGCTGCATGTCCAGTGGTTTGTTTAACGGACAGGAACATCTCGCCAGCATGATCCCGGATTATCTTGGATTGAACCATGTCCCCGCAACCCGTGTCGAATCTGCCTGTGCTTCGGGAGGACTGGCAGTACGATCAGCCTTCATCGAAGTGGCTTCCGGAATGGCTGACTTTGTCCTTGCTGTTGGTGTCGAGAAAATGACGGATGTGAGTGTTAATGATGCCACCTATGCCCTGGCATCTGCCGCTGACCAGGACTTTGAAGCATTTCATGGGATTACCTTCCCCGGGTTATATTCTATGCTTGCCAGGGCACATATGGATCGATACGGCACAACCAGGGAACAGCTTGCACAGGTGGCAGTGAAAAACCATGCTAACGGTGCACTGAACCCCAATGCACAGTTCCCATTTCCCGTAACCCTGGAAACTGTGATGAATTCAACCATGATAGCCGATCCCCTGCGATTGCTCGATTGTTCACCGATTACCGATGGCGCAGCTGCTGTGCTGCTGACCACCGTTGAGGAAGCAAGAAAAATGAAAAAATATCCTGTGATCGAGATTACAGGCACAGGAATGGGAACCGACACCATTGCCCTCAATCACCGAAAAGATATCCTGAAGCTGGATGCTGTGGACCACGGCGTGCAACGTGCCCTGAAAATGGCGGGAAAAACCATCCGAGATATCGATTTTGCAGAAGTACACGACTGCTTTACAATTGCCGAAATTATGGTACTGGAAACAATGGGAGTGGTCAAGCATGGCCAGGGCGGCCCGGCTACCATGGACGGACTAACTGCTTTGAATGGAAAATTTCCAGTAAACCCTTCGGGTGGATTGAAAGCAAAAGGACATCCGGTGGGAGCATCCGGTGTGGCACAAATCTTTGAAATTGTAGAACAATTGAGACACAATGCAGGGAAACGGCAAATACCTGAAGCCAGAACAGCCCTGGCACAAAATATGGGCGGATCAGGAGGTAGCTGCGTTTGCCATGTGGTGGAACGAAAGTAATTCAATAGTAACTCAATGGTAACTCGATACCAATTCGATAATAATTCAATAGTAATTTAAAACAATAAAATATCAAAGATGAATTAGATGGCCTTCAGGTAAATGAGGATGAAGCTAACTATAATTTGAATGTAAAATAATTTAACCGGTTATAAAGAATCAATAAATTACAATTGAATTTCCATGAGTTACACGAACGCAGTGAGCTCATTACAATCGTATGACAGTCACGCCTTGGCGGGACGAATGACAATAGTATGACAGTGCAGCGAATGACAATCGAATGACAATTGAATTGCGAAAAACGGAAAGCATAAAATTACCAGTATCGAATAATAAAAAACCTACGTGTCATGAACGTACCAAAACATTGGAGAGAAAGTCCGCAGCGATACAGAATGGAAGCTGCAAAATGCAAACAGTGTGGAAATATCTCTTTTCCCGGCCGGCTTATTTGTACTGAATGTGGCCATACGGAGTATGAGACGATAACACTTTCCGGGAAAGGTAAACTGGAAACCTTCACCATCATCCGTACCGCACCATCGGGATTTACCGACTTTGCACCCTATGCAGTAGGTCTGGTGAATATGGACGAAGGAGTGAAAGTGCTGGGTCAGATCACGGATTGTGATCCGGAAACCCTGAAAATCGGGGACCGGCTATACTCGAAATTCCGGAGAATGAATGAAGAAGGAAAAACCGGGATGATCATGTACTCCTATAAATTCGTTCCCGATCAGAGAATATAGAAAAACAGGAATTTTGAATAAGAACCATAAAAACAGATAAAAAATGATAGTAACCGAAGAGCATGAATTGATCCGCAATAGCGTCAGGGATTTTGCCGAAAGGGTCATTAAACCGGTTGCCCGGGAACTGGATGAGAAAGGGGAGTTTTCGGAAGAGATAACCCTCCAGATTGGTGAACTGGGCCTTTTTGCAATGTGCCTGCCGGAAAAATATGGAGGACAGGCTCTGGATACGCTCTCTTATATTATCGCGGTGGAAGAGCTTGCCAGGGTTGATGGTTCACACGCTGCTACGCTTGCAGCACATAACTCGCTTGGCATCTTGCCGATCCTGGAGTTTGGAACAGAGAAACAGAAAGAGGAATACCTCCCCCGCCTTGCCACCGGAAAAGAATTATGGGCATTCGGATTAACAGAAGCAGAAGCCGGATCAGACTCCAGGGGAACCAAAACCACAGCAACATTCAAAGAGGGCAAATGGTATATAAACGGATCAAAGACATTCATTACCAACGGATCGGTTGAAATCTCTTCCGGAGCTACAGTCCAGACAGTCAGCGGAACCAGGGATGGAGGGAAAAAAGAGTTTACTACCTTCCTGGTGGAAAAAGATACTCCCGGATTTACAAGACGATCCATGCATAACAAAATGATGTGGAGAGCCTCCGATACATCGGAGCTGTTTTTTGATAATTGCAAGGTTCCCGATGAAGATCGGTTGGGTGATGTCGGAATGGGATCGAAGATCATGCTTCACACACTCGATTGTGGCAGACTATCCATTGCAGCCATGGGACTTGGCCTGGCCCAGGGAGCATTTGAAATGGCCATGCAGTATGGCAAAGAGAGAAAACAATTCGGGCAAGCCATCATCCGGTTCCAGGTGAACAGCTTTAAAATGGCGGATATGGCTACAAAGATTGAACTGGCAAGAAGACAACTGTATCATGCATGCTGGTTGAGAGACCAGGGAAAGGAATTCGCCAAAGAATCAGCTATGGCAAAGCTTTACTGTTCCGAAATCGCTAAAGAGGTCGCCGATGAAGCAGTCCAGATACACGGAGGATATGGATTGATGAAAGATTATGATATTGAACGATTTTACCGGGATCAGCGACTCCTGCAAATCGGAGAGGGCACATCAGAGATTATGCGGCTTGTCATTGCCCGGAAAATCGGGGTGTTCGATTAAAAACCAATTCCTGGTATTTCCCTTAGTTCCCTTTTTTTCGGAAAAGGAAGTTTTATCTATATTTGCACCCCAAACAGAATTAAAAGCTTATTTTAGCAGCAGCTTAAAACCCGACCCAAATGGAGAAACCGGGAGGAATGAAAATATGGCTGGCACAGGTCAGAGCTCCTTTCCTGATCCTGGCAGTACTGCTTGTGATGATCGGTCTTGCACTTGCTTACAAGCTGCCGGGAGATCGGGTTGATTTTAATATCCTGCATGCGGTGTTGCTGGTCATCGGTGTGGTCTCTACACACGCTTCTGTAAACCTGTTTAATGAATATTCTGATTTTAAAACGGGGATTGATTTTCGTACGAAACGCAGCCCGTTCAGTGGTGGAAGCGGAATGATGATCGAAGGTCACACCTCCCCGAAATCTGTAAAACTGGTTGCGATATCCTTTCTGACTCTTGCTGCCGGAATTGGTATCTACTTTACTTTTGTCTCCCACTGGACCATCATGGTCCTGGTTTTGATTGGCGGATTAACCATCCTGTTTTATACAGAAGGTCTTGCCCGGATCATGCTGGGCGAACTGTTTGCCGGACTTACCCTTGGTTCGCTGGTTGTGGTGGGTACCTATATCGCCATGACGGCTACACCGGAAAATGACATCGGGGACCTCTTGTCTACCGTGGTCATCATGGTATCCATTCCACCCGGCATATTGACTTCGCTCCTCCTGCTGATCAATGAGTTTCCGGACGCTGAGGCTGATAAGGCCGGAGGGCGATTGCATCTCGTAGTAAAACTTGGAAAGAAGAAAGCAGCCATTATCTATCATGCTGGTATCCTGCTGACCTTTGGAATTCTCTTCCTCATTCCCATTATTAATTTGACTCCCTTCTGGTTGTACCTTGCCCTTATTCCTTTCCCAATCGGGCTGAAAGCCTGTGCAGGTCTTCATAAATACAAGGAAGATGCGCAAAAACTCGTCCCAGCCATGGGAAATAATATCGTTACGGTGCTGGCAACCGACCTGCTGATCGCCCTCTCAATACTCTTTAGCATGTAATTGAATCCTCCTGCTAAACTTGTCAGGTTTGATTTGTTAATTTACCGGTAATTTTCGGCACTTCACCGATTTCTTCTTTTCCATGGAGGATCCACTCCCTATCTTTGAATCAAAAAGTTTAACCTTTAATTCATTTTTATCATGGAAAACAAGAGTAGAAACAGCGGACGGGCGGTACTGGGAATTTTGCTGATTGTAGTAGGATTTCTCTTTTTTGCCCGCAACTTTGACATCTTTCCCTTCCCGGTAGGGCAAATCATTTTTTCATGGCAGATGCTCCTGATATTTATTGGGGTATTGATGCTGATTGCACGCAGCAATAATGTTGCCGGAATAATTCTAATCTGTATTGGGGGATTTTTCCTGATCCCGGATTTTTTTGGCCCGAACTTTCACTGGCACTGGCATAACTACTTCTGGCCAGTCCTCTTTATTGCCATTGGAGTGTTGATTATTTTCAGAGGGGGTAGGCACAGACCCGGCCATTTTGGAGAAGGGGAACAAGAGGAAATTACTAATGACTTGCTGGATGATGTAGCCATCTTCGGTGGCGGTAACCGCATCATTACATCGAATAACTTCCAGGGAGGAAAGATTACCTCTATTTTCGGCGGGTCAACCATCGATTTTCGAAAAGCTACCCTTGCCAAGGGGAAAAGTGTGATCGATGTGTTCACCATGTTTGGAGGTAGCAAGTTGATTGTACCCAACGATTGGGATATCCGTGTGGATATTGTCTCCATCTTTGGAGGTTACTCCGATAAACGGGTCCCGGATCCACACATTGTCTATGACGCAACAAAACAACTGGTTATAAAAGGCGTTGCCCTCTTTGGAGGTGGAGAAATAAAAAGTTACTAAATTCAGGGATTATTTGTGATACAAATTCCATATGCATCCGATCTTTAGATATAAAACATCGCGATTCTATTTTATCATGGCGTGGATCCTGATTACAGCGATCCACGTCCTTGTTTTAAGTTTTTTCTACCAGACTGAGATCCGGTATGCACTTGTAGATGGAATTACCTTCAATGCGATCCTGGCTGTTATTGCCATCGGGTTATGGTATCCGCTGAAGTTTATGCGGTCGGGAGCAAACCGGAAAATAGAGCTGGTGTTGAATCACCTCGGAGTGGGTGTCCTTACCATCGCCCTCTGGCTGACTGCCGGATATTTTATTATTGAAATGGTTCTTAGTGAGGACAACGAGTATATTGCATTCCTCGACCAGTCAATGCCGTGGAGAGCTGTCTCAGGAGTGCTGGTATATCTTGTCATCCTGCTGATCTATTACCTGATTCTCTACTATAGCGATCTGCAGGAAAAAATCCGTCTCGAGGCAAGCCTGAAAACACTGGTGAAAGAATCCGAACTGAATATGCTCAAGTCGCAGATCAATCCCCACTTTATATTCAACAGCCTGAACTCCATTAATGCACTCATCCTTTCAGACCATAAAAAAGCTCAGGATATGATCATTAAGCTTTCGGAGTTCCTGAGATATGCTTTGAAATATAACCAGAAGGAAAAAATCCGCCTGCAAGAAGAGTTGTACAACACCAATCTCTACCTGGAAATTGAAAAAATCCGGTTTGGAGAAAAATTACAGGTTGAAAACGGGATACCGGAGGATTATGGAAAATGTCTGATCCCCAACATGATACTCCAACCATTGATTGAGAATGCTATAAAACACGGAGTCTACGAAAGTACCCAAACAGTGAAGATTGGCATGGAAGCTCAGGCATCTCAGGATTGCCTGAACATTACTATAACCAATAACTTTGACCCGGAGCAACCCGGCAGAAAAGGGAACGGGATGGGATTAATAAATGTACAAAACCGATTAATGCTTATCTATAACCGGAGTGATCTTTTTTCCTGGAATAGCGAGGGTACTGTTTTCACTGCCAGGCTTTCTGTACCCTATGAAGTTTGAACTTCTTTAATAATATGTAAAGCGTTGTGCGGTTTGCTTTTTGAATAAGTTGGTTTAGTGTAATTTGGTGTTTTTGAGTATTAGTGGCAATTCTTTTTAGCCACTAAATCACTAAGACACCAAGAATCACAAAAATGCGTGAACTGTTAATTATTAAATCTTTACTTTCTAATAAAAAATAATTACCAGAACAATATTTCATTAACAGAATAAACCGCACAACCCGTTAGTATTTAACCAATGTGACTGCTGATGAAACGGACTTTACGCGCCATCATCGTTGAAGATGAAGAGCTGGCAAGGAACCTGATAAAAGAATACGTGAAGGAGATCCCTTCTGTGCAAATCATCGGAGAATTCTCAGATGGTTTTTCCGGTGACAAAGCGATTAATGAAATGAAACCCGATCTGCTGTTCCTGGATATCCAGATGCCCAGGCTTACCGGTTTTGAATTGCTTGAAATCCTCGATTATAAACCCAAAATAATATTTACTACCGCTTTCGACCAGTTTGCCATTAAAGCATTTGAACTGAATGCAGTGGATTACCTGCTAAAACCCTATTCCCGGGAGCGGCTCAGGAATGCTGTCGACAAAGTATATGAAAAGATGAAAACCGGGCACGATACTCCCATCGCAAAAATAACCGAACACATTGATCGGTCAAATGAAAGACTCGAGCGGGTGGTAGTGAAAAGCGGTAAGAAAATAAACATCGTGGCAACAGGGGAAATCGATTACCTGGAGGCACAGGATGATTATGTTATGCTCTACTGTTCCTCCGGGAAATACCTGAAGCAAAAAACAATGAAATATTTCGAGTCCCACCTTGATCCGAATCAGTTCATTCGGGTACACCGATCATTCATTGTCAGGGTGCACCAGATCAACCGCATTGAATTGTATGAAAAAGACACTTACCGGATCCAACTAAAAAAGGGCATTACCATTCCGGTTAGTAAAACGGGACTAAAAAAATTAAAGTCCGGTCTCGATTTTTAAGATCAATTATTGTTGATTTTTTCTTACTTTTATATTGATTTTTAATCCGGTCATTATGTTTCAACTATTCAAAAAGAGTTCAGGCAAAAAAAAGCAGCCCAAACTGGAAGATCTTAATGGCAATCCACTGAAAGAGGGAGATATTGTGGAATCGTTGCGGTATGAGCTCGGAAAATGCAGGATTGTCTTATCGGAAGAGGGGTATATCTATGAATCGCTCGATACGGGAAAGCGTGTCAGCTGGGCAAAAATGATTGATGCAACCACCGAAAACCAGAAGGTAAGGAAAATCGAATCCTGAACCCCTATCGGGAAAGAAATGCTTCAATTGCCTGAATGTACCTGCTTGTAACCTCTTTTGGCAAAAAAGATTCAAGCACAATGATGCGGCTCGTATCAAAGGCAAAGGTATACTCCTCCGCTGTATCTGAATTACGATGCACCATTTCTTCACCCTTCGACAAATCCAGGGCATTCGTTTTACAGAAGGTTTCTCTTTCTTCATACCCAGGGAATTCAAGGATTGCCAGGTTAAATTCTCCTTCTTCAACTACCATCGGAAGGAGTATGATCGTACATTTCCCAGGAAAGGTAAATTTGCCTGACCAGAATGCAAAGCCGTTCTGAAGCCCAAGTTCTCCCTTGATTAGCTTCATGCCCTGCTTGCGGGTTGTCTGAAACAGTTCGTGCTGAAAGAGAGCAGGGAACTCATACCTGCCTTCTTCTATCTTTGATCCAATTTGTGAGGCAAGATGCCGGGTGTAATTGATACCCTCTTTATCACCGGATTCGTTAATAATAGACACGTAATGATCTGCCCTGGCAAACTGGACCTGGTATCGGGTTTCACAATAATCCCTGCAAAGGAGGGAATCAACATTAGCACACCTGAAAGTCGATACGGAAAAAATTCCGTATGCCGATTCAAGATCATTCATCTGGTAGATCTCGATCTTGTAAAGTATTGAATTATACCGGACCTCCTGTACAAATGCCTGCCTGAAACCATATTCCAGATAGATATCCGCCCCCCCGTTAATGTATCCCCAGAGTGAGTTGCCATCATACTTTCCTGTACGAACGGTTTTCCCGCCATTGAGTTCATCGTCGGCAAGAAAAAGATGTGAATCGTCCTGAGCAAGAGCGGGAAAGTGGCTCAGCAGGAACATGGGAAGAAGTATGCAGGCTGTTCTGAACATATATTTTTTCGTTATTCGTCCTACGGTTACGAAACCCGTTTCGGAAAACGTATTACGTCAGTCGTCTTTTTTACGTTACCGATTACCGAATACCAGTACTGGCCCTGTGAAATAGTATTCTTCATCAGCACTGAGTCCAGGAGTAAGACGTTATTTCACAGGGCGGGCTTCGTTACCGAATAACGCCTAACGATCTTTTTAGGCTAAATCAATCTTCTTCAACTGAATCTTCTCCAGTTCACATTCGCCCAGCTCATACTCGTTTGCCATGACCATGAATGCCCTGTTTCTGGGATCCTCTTCTTTCTGAAGATTTTCTTCAATCCGTTTCTTTGTTACGACCTCGTATCCGATCCTGTCAACCGCTACCGGGTCAGTCCCGATCAGCACGTCCTTGTAAAAGGTAAAAAATTGTGGATTAGCCCCAGGCCCTCCGTTAAAGCATCCTTTAATCCCATCTACGATATTCAGCACAACCTTATCACGAATGGGTGGAAAAGCAGGAACCTGTGCACTGGTTTCAAAGTATAAACTCCCATGCAACCGGCCAGTATTCGTGATGGATCCATAGGCTAGATTCTTCATACAGAGGGTTACCGATCCTCCTGCATTTTTCAGAATCGGGATGTTGATGATCTTATCAACCTCCTCTGTGCAAATTTTCGTAAAATAGGAGTATTTCCCTCCATTTACCATGTGGGGAAGTGTATAGGCGTCATATTCCCCTTCTACTTCTGCATAGTAATACCATGATTTGTCAATCATCTTTTCGCTGTAAAGTTTCCCATTGCTGTCATAGAAAGAACCATCGTTGTCTTTTCTCTCCGTCCCCACAATTTTTATTCCCGGAAAATTCTCTCCGGTAAACCCTGCTTCGTATAATTGATGTTCTCTCCTGTCCCAGATCAAAATATCTCCCTTTGGAATGCCGGAAGATTCGAGCTGTTGAATGACTGCAGTCACAAGTTCAACACTTGTTGTCAGGGATTTGCCGGCAATGGGATTGACTTTTAATCCGATGCGGTCTCCGGGAGATACAAACATTCTCCAGGCATCGGTGATCCTTTTTTTGCCTGTAAGCGCCAGCATGCCTTTTTCAACCATCTCGTAAGCAGCCTGTGGATCAGGCTTATCATCCACAACACAGTTTTCATGATGAACGTGTATTACGCTGCCGGGAAATTTTCCCGGTATCGATTTCTCGTTCCGGGGGAAGGCTAATGCATCCTTAATATTGGTTTCCGGTTTTTCCTGGTGATTATCTGCATAAGGGGTGGCAGCATTCAGTGAAAAGGGAACCAACGAGGCAGCTACCCCACCGGTTGTCAGGACCTTAAAGAAGCGGCGGCGATTGAAATTGGTGTTTGAAGAATCGTTTTTCATAGTGAAGGGGTTTGTTGCAGAACAGAAGGGTTTTGTTACAGAACATAGAAAACCGGGTATGGTTTTCCATGGCGCTTAAAAATAGGAAAAATAAAATCAAAAAAATCAGTAACTTTATAAAATAAGTAAAACCAATACAAAAAGTCATGTATAGGAAGAAATTGTTTGGCGGAATAATGGTATTCCCCGTCCTTTTTCTGGGAATGGGATTCTCCGGTATGGCTCAGGACCAGTTAGAAAAAGATGTGATTACAACCCAAGAAGGCGATCTCGTAATGACCATGATCGGTCATGGAACCCTGATGTTCGAGTTCAATAACCTGATTATTCACATCGATCCTGTTGCCCGTGAAGCAGATTACAGTAAATTACCGGTTGCAGATATCATCCTGGTAACCCATGAGCATGGCGATCACCTGGATATTGATGTGATTGAAAGGATAAGAAAAAGTACCACCACCATCCTCCTCAATGGTGGCTCTGCGGAACGTGTTGAGGGAGGGTTAACGATGAAGAACGGGGATTCCCGTGAGATTGCAGGTGTACGGATTGATGCAGTCCCAGCCTATAATATCGTGCACAAGCGGTCCAATGGACAGCACTACCATCCGGAAGGTCAGGGCAACGGATATATACTGACCATGGGAGGGATACGGGTATATGTCGCCGGTGATACCGAGAATACACCCGAAATGAAAGCCCTCAGGAATATCGATGTGGCATTTCTTCCCATGAACGTACCCTACACCATGACCCCCGAAATGGTTGCCGATGCAGCAAAAGCCTTTCGGCCCAAAATCCTCTATCCCTATCATTATGGGCAAACCGACCCGAAGGAACTCGTTGCCCTGTTGAAAGACGAAAAAGGAATTGAAGTCCGGATTAGAAAACTGGAATAGAAGTCCGTATCCTCCT
>CAZTES010000008.1:0-37257 GCA_964612275.1 uncultured Rikenellaceae bacterium | reverse complement strand
TGTATAAATTGATTGCCAGTAGCCGGCAGCTGTCATAGGGACAGAGGGGTATTTCACCACAGGGATTGGTTGAAACGGTCCGGTAACCAAGATCTGCATAGCAATCCGGGACCGATTCACGGATCACTGTATCCCAGAACATTACACCAGGTTCAGCCGATAGCCATGCATTGTGGATAATTTTCTCCCACAATTTCCGTGCATCGATTTCTTTCCTGACCTTTGGCTCTTTATCATCAAGGGGATATTGCTGAATGTAGGTTCCACCATCGGTTACGGCTTTCATGAATTCGTCATCGATCTTCACGGAGACATTGGCACCGGTAACCTTTCCTGCCTGGAGCTTTGCATCAATGAATTTTTCAGCATCGGGATGCTTGACGGATATGGTTAGCATCAGAGCTCCCCTGCGCCCATCCTGCGCCACTTCACGGGTTGAGTTTGAGTACCGCTCCATGAATGGCACAACACCGGTGGATGTTAATGCGCTGTTGAGAACCGGGCTCCCCGATGGTCTGATATGCGTCAGGTCATGTCCTACACCACCGCGGCGTTTCATTAATTGTACCTGTTCCTGGTCAATCTTCAGAATCCCACCGTAGGAATCCGAATTCCCCTGGTTCCCGATAACAAAACAATTGGATAATGAGGCGATCTGGTAAACATTGCCAATTCCGGTCATGGGCCCCCCCTGCGGTACAATGTAGGCGAAATCTTTCAATACATTGTAGATGATCTCTTCGCTTAAGGGATTCGGATATTTCAACTCAATCCTATGGATCTCACGCGCCATCCTTCGATGCATATCATCGGGTGTACATTCATAGAGGTTCCCGAATGAATCCTTCAATGCATATTTGGTTACCCAAACCCTGGCAGCAAGTTCGTCTCCATCAAAATACTCAAGGGAGGCTTCATAGGCTTCATCGTGTGTGTATATTTTCCGCTCCTCTTTTGCCCCGGTTGTGGATATCTCTTTGAGTGGCAATTTCTGTTCAGCGGTGCCTGTTTTTGCTTCAACATTCTTTTTTTGAGCAAGTAATTCTCCCATTGATAAAAACGATTAATGTTAAATAATTGTTATGTTGAAAAGTAGGATTGGCCCCCCCAAAAAATTGAGTAATGCAATTTATGAATTGACAAAAGTTTTGACAACATGGATTGATTCCTAATTATTAACATTTCAAAAGAGTTTTCAACTTGCTCTTTTAATTAGCTTGTTATCAATAATTTATATAAATTATCGTTTGTATGAACGATTATTTTAAGATTTTAAGGTCTGCTATTCCTATATCTTTTATTGTCATTCACCACTGGTTTCAAACCATTTATCATTCAATTTTAATTGTTGGTTCGAAAATTGTCCGATGTTAAAAATTTTTTAACAAAATATTAAGGGTACATTTTTATCATGTCGGGTAGCATAAAAAAACAAGCTGATCACTTCCAAAATAATTTTTCAACTCAAGGAGGTAAAAAAAAGCTGCCTTGATCGAGGCAGCTTTAACCGCAATGTTGTTATTGACAATGTTACTTCGGAGTCGGTCCTTCAATGCATGTGAATTCGGGATCGGGACCCGACTTTATACACTGAAATTTAATGGAATACGTACCATCAGAACCGCTATAGGTATCAAAGGTGGCAACATAATAGACATCGACACCCTCAACCTGTGTAACAGCATTCGGGAACTTAGCTGGCAACAGGGCTGTTCCGATTGCTTCCTTAAGAGCCTCTTCCCAGGATTCCGGATCGAATTCATGGTTACCTGGGCGGATATCAAAATTCCCATAAAAGGCGCTTGCGCCGAAGTATGATTCACTGTCACCATAGCTACTCACATATTCCGGATCGATATGGTCATTCACATAATCCACGATTATCTGAAAATCGGAAGAAACCAGGATAAACATAACGGTTGGATCAAACACCCATTTCTCACCGTTCTGGATAAACTGGCTTGATTGTTCGATTACCGGTTTGTAAAGGATCCATTGTCCTCCGGAAACAGAATATTCATCAGCTTTCCAGATTGTTGTTCCCTCATAATACCAGTACATTATAGCAACTTTATCCTCTTCCTGTGCATAGGGTAATTTTGCACTCAGATACTGGGGTAAATAGTTATCCGGTGGTTCACTGGACGAAAAGTTATCGTAATTTCCGGGATCTCCCATGGCATCGTATTCATCCGAGTCCAGAACAAACAGCTCATCTACGGGTGCCCAGTCGGACCCATCGAAGTCGTACAGCTCGTAAACCGTGTTATAGCTGATATCGGATTTTGTTGAAACTTTTACATCGTCCACCTCCCATGTTTTACTTTCAGCATCGGTGGATGTAAAGACGAAAGCAATGTAGATGGATCCTGTCAGGGCATCGAGGAAAATTTCGCCGGATTCAACCAGTTCAAATCCTCCTCCAGATAATGCATATCCGGTAAAGTCTGTCCATGTTGCCGATGTAGGATCCCCGGAGCCGGTATAATCGGAAGAATATTTTACTTCGAGGACCGGTCCGTCATAATTACACATGGTGGAAAAGGTGAATATTTCATCTTCGGTAATGTCAAGATCAATAGCCGAAGTGATTAACCAATCCTCATTCTGGTTATTACCACCGGAAAAACCGGACATTTTTGCAAAGCTATTTCCGCTGTAACTTGAATGGTACCATTCCTGATCCCCCACAACGCTATAAGTGGTCCACTTGAGTAGCTGGTCATCATCCTCAAAATCATCTTCAAAAAGAATAATTTCAGCAGGCCCTGAAGGTACAACCGGTGAATACTTGCATTCAACGAGTATCCGGTCCCCATCAGTCGCTGCCGGAAATTCACCAGCCAATATTCCCGTCAGATGATCTTCCGGTTTGTCCGTTGGCAGGAAAAACTCATACGCTTCAACTGAACCACCAACACTCTGATAATCTTCAGCAGTTAATTCATAAAAGGGTGCCTGAACATAGTCGATTAAACAGGCAGGATAACCTTCATAAAAATCATATGTTATTTTTGCAACCGAGTTTTTACCGAATGCCGGGAACATGGAAGATACGAATGCAGGAATATATTTTGAGGCGGACACCGTATCGTTGAAATATTCATTGGTTTCGATAAATGTGGCATTCACAACATCATTGGAATCTGCATTCAGGGCCAAATCGGCTATGGTTTCATAATCATCACTGATAAGCATATAGGCAGCTTCGCCTACAAATTCTTTATTCAGTTCATCGAATTCATCCAGGATATCCTCCATGGGATTACAGGCTGTAAACACCAGTGTGATACCTACCAAATAATATATAAATGTCTTCATGATCGTTATTTTTCTGGTTCAAATAATGGATTCTAAAAGTTAAGTCTCAAACTGACGCTCCATGATCTTCCCCATCCATAATATACCTCAGCACTTTTCCAGTCATGAAAATCTCCATCATAAGCATCGGATACATACTCTTCATCAAACAGGTTATTGATGTTTGCAAAGAAGGATGCATTTAATCCTGCCAGGGTGACGTCATATCGCAAGTTAACATCAACCAGGCCAAAGTCAGGCAACTCCCAGGCCTCGGGATTTTTGGCGTCATCTTCCGGTGCTGATGTTCTGCTCAAGGGATCAAATTCAGCAAAAAGCCGGTCGTAATAGTTGTAATCCATGCCGATTTTGAATCCCTTCATCAGTTCATAATCGAGTCCAATGGCAAAAGTAGTCTGGGCAGCATCACCGACATGGACATCTGCAAGATAAAGATCATAGGAACCGACTTCCACCTGATTATCATCAAACAATTTAACATCTTCCAGATCGTTCAACCAGCGCCAGTCCGCCAGTGATAACATTCCCAGGATATTGAGCCTAGGAAAGGGACTGTATATCAGATCCAGCTCAACTCCTTTATGGATTGCATCCACGCCAAGGATATTGGCTGTGAAGTAATCGACAGAGCCATCGGGATGGGTTTGTGAGGATGTTCTGATAAAAGTTTTATCCAGCCATTTTGTATAATATACATTTAGGTTTGCTCTTAATACCCTGGCATTAAATCCGTAGCCCAATTCAAAACTGAATACTTTTTCATTCTTTGCATCTTCATTGAGTATATTCTGGTAATTCAGGTATGTTGCATTGAAATCGGGTTGGCGGGCAAAGAAACCGGTATTCAGGAATACGTTATGGTTGTCGTTAATGTTATAATTTGCTCCCCCTTTGATGCTTAAACCCAGGTAGGTGGTCCAGTTGGTAGCCTGGTTGATACTCATAGCATTATCATAGGTTGCTTCTCCCAGCAGGTCGATGTATTCCTGTCTCAGGGTTGCATCGCCCAGCAGTTGTTTCTTCAGTTTATCATTAAAGTAGTTAAAGTAATCTATCCTTCTGTACATCTTATCTGAAAAAGATCCGGCAACAAATGCCGAGAGGTCACCCAGTGTATATTCAGCCTGTGCAAAAATACCGGCCCACAATACTTCTCCATCATCATAGTAATCAATTTTATCTCCTACCTTAGCAACGTTATTGGGTTTATTGTAATTCCGGTTCACGTCCAGGAAATATTCTCCCCCCAGAAGATCGGTCACAATGCGGTAGTGTTCACCCTTATAATATCTCCCATCAAAGCCTCCGTTAATACTCAGATCACCCCATTTATGGTTGAGGGTTGAGAGGATACCGTACCAGTTGTGGTTATTGACGGATGACCGAAGTATGCTTTCCGATCCCAGGTCTCCCAGGGCAGCGTTTTCATCCACGATCCGGTCAAAATCAACCTGTCCGTTCCGCAGGTAGTCACCGTAGAACTTATCGGTATTACCATAACTTCCTGTTCCCCCTCCTGTTCCGATGGAGGCATACAACGCAGTTAACAGGCTGGTTTGTTGATTGATAGTCCAGAAGTGATTCAGGATTGCCTGCGGTTTGTGGTAATAGTTCTTCCTGACGTATTCTATCGCTCCATCTTTGTAGCCCCAATCGACATTATATCGTATCCCATATTTTTCAAAGGTTTCGATAGACAGATCCGTTGCTCTCTGTCCGTGCCATTGAGGGGCGCCAAAGAGTGAAAATGCCAGGGAGTGTTGATCATTGATTCGTTTCGAAATATTCAAAAAGTAGGAATAGGATTCGAATTGAGTCCCTTCAACATATCCGTCACCGGACGTACTGGCGAGGGATATGGTTGATGCCCAGCCATTCTCTGATAGTCCTGTTGAGAAGGTGAAGGCTATTTTCTGGTATTTATCGTTTCCCAATCCATAAATTAAACTACCACCCCTGATAGCATCTGTTGTGCGGGTCATAATGTTTATGGTACCTCCAATGGATGGAACTGCGATTTTCGCGGCACCCAATCCCCGCTGAACCTGCATATATTGGGTTACATCCGGCAAACCGGCCCAGTTTGACCAGTAAACCCATCCATTTTCCATATCATTAACGGGAACTCCGTTTATCATCACCGCAATGTTGCGCTGATCAAATCCGCGCAGGTTTACCCTGGAATCACCGAATGCACCTCCCTGTTTGGTGGCGTATATTCCGGGTGTTGATTTCAGGATTTCCGGGTATTCCTGGTTTCCCAGTTTTTCCATGATCTGTTTGGGTTTTATGGAGGAAACGGCAACTGGTGTCTGGCGGGCAATGGCCATCGATGAGACCACCCGCACCTCCTGTAAACCCACTGCATTAACCTCCAGTGCTATCTCTTCCATGTCGGTCGTCTGTCCATCCCTCACCGTCACTTCCTTTGTTACGGTAATATAACCAACATAGGAGATCTCCAGGAGATGTGTACCGGCTTCCAACTGT
The DNA here is from genome assembly GCA_964612275.1 of uncultured Rikenellaceae bacterium. GTDB lineage: Bacteria > Bacteroidota > Bacteroidia > Bacteroidales > VadinHA17. The sequence goes on along the minus strand of CAZTES010000008.1, from coordinate 31,446 downwards.
AGAGAAAAGCTCCCATCCAGATTAGAAACCGTCCCTGTTGTTTCATCCTGCACACGGATTGAAGCTCCGATAAGGGATTCGTTTGATGCAGGATCTTTCACAACTCCTTTAACAGTTCCCTGTCCGTATGTTGTAACCATGGACAGCATAAAAATCAAACTGAAAAAGGGTTTCCAAAAAGATTTCATAGGCATAATTTTTAGTTAATCAGATCGGTTTATTACACAATTAAAATATATCTGTTCGAATTCTTTTCTGAATACTGATTGGATAGATGGTCATCTCAATGGTTTTCAATTTTCCTAAGAAAACAGGCTCCAAACATATGGTGGGTTTACCTTATCTTCTCACCCGAACATTTTAAGTTTATGTTAAATCATAATCCAGTCTTCTATTTCCCCGAAACGTTTGAATAACCCTTCTCAGTGGTAAGAATCAACAAGGTGAAAAAGGCACAAAAAAGGACTTAAAAATAGGAAAAAAAAGGAGGCGGGTAAAATTAATCCTTCAACAGTTTTTCAACAATGGTTGTTGTTGCTCCAAGGTTAGATGTTACATAATTTCTGGCGACAGAACCACTTTTTTTCAGCAACTCACGATCCCCCGTTAGTTGCTGAAGGATAGTCATTAATTCTTCATAACTTCGAACAGAAAATGCCCCCCCCTGTTTAACCAGGTCAATGGCTTCCTGGAAGGCTTTGAATTGGGGTCCGAAAATTACCGGTATTCCATATGTTGCAGCCTCCAGAATGTTGTGAATCCCTTTTCCAAATCCTCCACCGACGAATGCAAGGTCACCATAATAATAAAGTGAGGAGAGCATTCCGATATTATCAATGATCAGGACATCAACCAGCGAACAATCCTTTTCCCCGGTCTCAGAAAAACGCATGACGGATCTGTTCAGCATGCGCGCCATCCGTGTAATGTGATGTTCATGGATCTCATGTGGAGCCAGGATCCACTTTTGCTCCCCCCCCAGCTCATTGATGTAACGGATCAGGATATCTTCATCCTCTTTCCAGGTACTTCCGGCTACCAGTGTAAGGCGATCTCGTTTGAAGGTCTCAATTACAGGCAATTCGCTGCGCTGATTTGCAATGGTGTACACCCGGTCGAACCGGGTATCCCCGGATACGGTTACCCGGTCTGTGGGCAGGAAGGACAACAGTTCCCTGGAATGGTGATTCTGCACAAACAGGTGGGTAAACAGGTGCAGCATCTTCCGGAAAAAACCACCATACCATCTGAAGAAAACCTGATTTGGGCGAAAATTTGATGAGATGAGATAAACCGGTATATTTTTCCTGGCGAGGGTGTGAATGTAATGATACCAAAATTCATATTTCACAAAAACCGCCATCGTCGGATGCACAAGGCGGATCAAGCGTTCTGCATTTCTTTTCGTATCGTATGGGAGATAGAAGATGTAATCGGCCAACTCGTAATTTTTTCTCACCTCATATCCAGAGGGCGAAAAAAACGTTATCAGAATTTTTTGATCGGGTCTTTGTTTCTTTATCGATTCGATAACCGGTCTCCCCTGTTCAAATTCTCCCAGTGAAGCACAATGGAACCACATAACCCCTTCGTCCGGGTTGACCTTTTCCCGGATTTGTTTAAACAGTTCTGTACGACCCGACCGGAATAACCGGGCTTTTATACTACAATAAGAAGCGATGCAGATAAAGAAGGAGAAGATTCTGATCGCAAGGTTATATATTATTCTCATTCAAAAACAGATTAGGGCTTTACTAAAAGGCAGCAATGAGCAGATCAATATCTTTTGAGAGGATACCGAAGTGGTTGCCAATGTAACTGTTGGTCAGGATCCCATTATAAATATATACCCCTTTCCTCAAACCCTTATCCTCTTTCAACAGGGTTTTGATTCCCCCTGAATTACCGATATTGAGAAGAATAGGTGTAAAGACATTGCTCAGTGCAATGGAGGCGGTTCGGGCTACTCTTGAAGGGATATTACTGACACAATAATGAATAACACCATGTTTTGTAAATACCGGGTCGTTATGGCTTTTTGATTCGGATGTTTCAACGACACCTCCCTGGTCGATGCTAATGTCCACAATCACCGATCCTTTCTTCATCCCTTTAACCATTTCCTCTGTAACATAAAAGCGGGCCCCTTTCCCGATCAGATGAACAGCACCGATCACAACATCGGCGGATTTCAGTGTTTTTTCAAGGACTCTCGGATGGAAGATCGAAGTATGCAGCCGTTGTCCAACGAAATTCTGCAACCGCCTGAGTTTATAGATGGAATTATCAAAGACCTTGACCACTGCTCCCAAGCCAAGGGCTGCCCTTGCAGCATATTCAGCTGCAGTTCCGGCACCAAGAATCACTACTTCTGCCGGTGTAATGCCTGTAATTCCTCCAAGCATAACCCCTTTTCCTTTGTGCACATTACTGAGGTATTCAGAAGCGATGAGTATGGAGGTAATGCCCGCTATTTCACTCATGGATCGAACTACGGGATAACAATCAAACTTATCTTTCAGATTTTCAAAAGCAATGGATGTGACTTTTTTCTGCATTAGATGGCGGAAGTAGGCAACTGTTTGATTGACGGAATGGAGGGAGGAAATGACCAACTGATTCCCTTTCAATTGTTCAATCTCACCGAGTGTCAGTGGAGCAATCTTCAGGATGATATCCGCATGAAAGATTTCTTTGCGGGTATCCACTATGAATCCCCCGTATTCACTATAATCTCTATCGGTGTAGCTTGCATCACTCCCTGCCTTGCTTTCCACTTTGACTTCATGTCCCTGATCCACCAGCAACCCGACGGCTTCGGGTGTTAATCCCACGCGGTTTTCATCTTTCTTGGATTCTCTTGGGATTCCAATGATCAATTTTTTCTGCCTTTTTCCAACTTCCAGCACTTCTTCCTGGGGTAGTAAATGGCTCTTACCGAACATGAGCGATTCCGAGCCCTTCTGATCTTTCATAACAGACTGGTTTAAATTAACTGTTCTGCTTTCGATTCCAGTGCATTTAAAATTACGACAATTTCAAATGAAATTCAAACTTTTTATGTTGCAGGAATGATGGCTAAAATTGAATCAGAGCGGTTTGTCGAACTGAAAGAACCGTTTCCCGGCACTACCTACTTCAATTTTAACGGGTATTGTACCGGCAGGCAATATCTCCTCAATCAATTCAGGCCATTCGATGAAGCAATAGTTCCCACTGTAAAAATAGTCTTCGTATCCAAGGTCAAACACCTCCTCTATTCTTTCAATCCGGTAGAGATCAAAATGATACACCACCAATCCTTCTGCTGACCGGTATTCATTCACGATAGAAAAGGATGGGCTGTGGACTATGTCTTTGACCGTAAGCTTCCTGCATATTTTCTGGATCGTGGTTGTTTTACCCGATCCCAGTTCTCCATAGAAGGCAAAGATCCGATCATTCTTATACCCTTCCAGGATGAACTGAACGACTTCATCAAGCTGATCTTTGCTATCAATCTGGATTCTTTTCATCAATAAAAATTCCCGTTTATCCAATGGCTGCAAGTTTGACAAAAGGAATCAGCATTTCCTGCATCGATATACCTCCATGCTGGATGGTATTTCGATAGTATTTTACGTAATGGTTGTAATTCTGGGGATAGGCAAAGAACTGGTCATTAAGAGAGAATATATAACGGGAGCTAACATTCGATCTGGGCAGAAAAGCCAGTTCCGGTTTTATGATATCGAAAACTTTTTGGGGATCATAATTAAGGTTTTTCCCATGTTTATACCTCAGGTTAGTTGAAGTACTCCTGTCCCCCACAACCTTGACGGGATCCTGAACCCGAATCGATCCATGATCGGTTGTAATGACCAGTTTCACATCCTGGTCTGCCAGCGATTTGATCAACTCCAGCAGTGGGGAATGCTGAAACCAGGAGGAGGCTAGTGACCGATAGGCCGGTTCATCATCTGCCAGTTCCCGGATCATCTCAATTTCTGTCCGGGCGTGAGAAAGCATATCCAAAAAATTGTACACGATAACCAGCAGGGGTCGTTGAATATAATCGGAAATATTGTCAACCATTTTCTTTCCGGCAGCTAAATTAATTATCTTCTCATAGGCAAATGAGTAGTCTTTCCGTGCACGCTGGAGCTGCTTTTCCAACAGCTCTTTCTCCCAGAGGTTTTTTCCCATATCTTCATCATCAAACACCCAGAATTCGGGATAAAGTTGTTCAATTTCCAAGGGCATAAGTCCGGCAAAAATGGCGTTTCTCGAATACTGGGTAGCTGTCGGTAATATGCTGCAATAGACCTCCTCCTGTTCAATCCGGAAATAGTCGTTGATGGATGGATATATAATCTTCCACTGGTCCCATCTGAGGTTATCAACCAGGATTAAAACAACCTTCTCTCCCTTATCCAGCATTGGAAAGATTCGCCGGGTAAAAAGATCCTGTGAAAGAAGCGGTTTATCAACACTGTCTGACGGATCAAACCAGGAGAGATAATTTGCTTTTATGAATTTTCCAAATGCATGGTTTGCTTCGGTTTCCTGCATGGCCAGGACATCAACCATACCGGTCTCGCCCGATCTTTCAAGCTCCAATTGCCAATATACCAACTCCTTATAGATGTTTACCCAGTCTGAAAAACCCATAGCAGCATTAATCTTTCCGGTTATTTTCCCAAATTCTTCCCGGTAATTCGAAGTGGTTTTTTGGGTTATCAGCCGTTTCTGGTCAATATTTTTCTTAATGGAATGCAGGATTTGGTTTGGATTGACCGGTTTGATAAGATAATCGTCAATGTTTGATCCGATCGCTTCTTCCATGATATTCTCCTCCTCACTTTTTGTTATCATAACCACGGGAATATCCGGAGCGATACCCTTTATAATCTTCAGTGTTTCCAGTCCACTCATTCCAGGCATGTGCTCATCGAGAAAAATCAGATCAAAATCTGACTTTTTTACCAATTCGATTGCATCATCACCATTGGTAGCGGTTTCGATGATAAATCCTTTTTCCTCCAGGAAGAAAATATGAGATTTTAATCCATCAATCTCATCATCCGTCCACAAAATTTTAACTTTTCTCATAGCGCAAATACCTTATCATCCAAAGAAAAGGTTTCTGTTTATTTAATATGCCAAAGTAGCGGATGTATGATTGGCAGAAATTCTCACCGAAGATACTTCATTTTAAAAAACTTATCGTACTTGGATACCGATTTGTCTTTTTTTAGGGTAGCGAAATTTTCATCTGAGATAATAAGAGAATAGTAACCACCCTGTTGAAGTTCGTTGATAACACTCTCGTCCAGGATGATTTTTTCTGAATAGTCCTGTCCCTCGGACAAGGCAAGGAACGGTTTAACCGTAATGATATTCAGGGTGTCGTTCAACATTTCTCCCGTCGTTTCTAAATCCACTCCATCATAATGATCAAGGTTGTAATTGATAATATTAAATATGAGTTGGTTTACATTGACCTCAAACCGGTTAACCACCAGCAAATAATAATGAACAGCACTATCGTTATAGGCATAAATTTCCTGTGCTTCGACTATTTCTTCCTCCTCTTTCAAGACCGGGAGTGTTCTTTCGAGAAAAGCTATGATTTCATTGGCCGTTTCCGTTTCCTCGCTATTCGGGAATGCTTCACTCAGTTCAGTTAAGGCATTTTTATATGCTCTTATATCCCGGGTTCTCCCAATAGAAAGAGCTTTCAGCAGCCTGAATTTAGGCACCAATTCATCGCCAGCATATACCGAATCGGCATAATCACACCGCCCGATCACCTCTTCATAGTTCTTGTTCAAATAGATCCTGTAGGTTTCTTCGTATAATGTTACAACCTTTCCTTCCTCAGCTTTCAATTTATCAAAATAAGCGGGGTCTGTAAGTATTTTAGCGTATTCACTTTCCGGGTATTGCGATAAAATCAGGTTTTTATAGTGGTTTTCTCTTTGCCGGTCGGGAAGATTTTCATTCAATTCATAGAGATAATAATAGGATGACAACTGGTATTCATTCCCCGGGTACCGATTATTAAGGTTCTCATAGGTACCAATTGACCGTGTAAAATCGTTAAAATCATCTCTATAAATTCTACCGATGTTATAAAGGGCATCAGTAATTTTTGTATCGGATATCTTCAGCAGGGAATCATTTACAGGAAGGCCTTTCAGGTAATATTCCCGTGATTTTAAATCACTGGCATCCTGGTTATTTTCTGTTGAATCAGGAATTTGCTGGTTGGAGTTCCCGGGGTACGCATCGAAACTTATGGTTGATTTGTTAGCCCGCCGCCAATTATCTTCCAGCCTTCTCTCTCCCCATTTCAACCGGAATTCGTTTCGTCCGAAGCTTAATGCCGAAGGATTATAAAAATACCATTTCCCTTCCCGTTGAATATCATTCCTGAACCGTCGTTCATTCTCATAGTAATTCATGGTATTGTACTGCTGTTCAGTTTGCTCTTCCCGCTCTAATCGCTCCTTTTCATTCAATTCTCTGATGATCCTATCAATCAGTGAAAATTTTTCCTGGTCAGATAATCCGGCAACCATTTGCAGGCTATCTTCCAGTTCAACAATGTTTATATACTTAACCAGTTCAGTCAGGTTTTGCGATTTTGTACGGATCTGATCCAGGTTTGGAAAATCTTGTTGCAGAAAAGCAACGGCACTATCATAATAAGCCTGGGCAAGTTGATAATCAAGCTGGTTGAAATAGATATCGGCAATTTCCAGGTAGGATTGCCCCTTCTGAAAGGTATTGGAAATGCTGCTTACAGCAGATTTTTTATAATAATCGATCGCCTCCTCAATATTATTCTCCTTGAAGGCTATTTTACCATACGCATAATAGATCTGATCCTGATAATCAATATTCTTTTTGTCTCTCAGCAATTTCTTCAGGTCCTTTTTTATCTCCTCACTATCCCCTCTGGTTACATCGAATGATCCGGCTTTATTTATTCTTGCATTGAAGGTCATTTCATACGGGGGATTCATTCTGATCACATCTTTGTACAGATCAGATGCTACTCCAAAATCCCCTGTCTCTTCATGAAGCTGGGCAAGGACAAAGGTATATCTCTGTTTATTCTCTTTCCGGCTGACTTTGTCCACGGCAAGGGTCAGGTGAGGGATGGCCCTTTCATACTCTTCCTTTTTCAGGAAATAATGGGCATAGGTGGCATGGTATTCCACTGCCATCTTCTTCTTTAGCGGCTTTTCATCCGCAATGAATGTCAATATCCGTTCTGCTTCCTTATATTCTTCCAGTTCGACATTTGTTCTGGCAAGCCATATATAGGCTTCCATTCTTGTTTCTTCATCAAGGGCTTCACTGATCAGAAGCTTCAGCGTATTCAGGGCAATATAATAGTCATGCTTATAAAATTGAGCCTTTGCCATCAAAAGATAGCTGTCATCTACCCACCGGTTATATTCGGGTTGATTGTAAAACGCCCTTTCTTCATCGGTCATTTCATCCGTTTCCACTTCCGGTTTAGCCGTGATGGAATGCAATGTAATGATCTTGTAAGTTTTCTGTATGGCCTGGTCCATTTCAGGGGCAATCTGCCTGGCAATATTCTCATCGACATAAGTAAACAGTGAAAGTATTTTGGAATAATCATCTACAAAGGCATTCTCACATTTTTCCACACCCCGAATAAAACTCTCATAGCCATTAAAATAGATATTATAATGAGAGGTAATGCCATGGTAATTCCGGCTCAAGCTCGTATTCTTTTCAGCTGAACAACCGGCAACCAGGATCAATGCAAGTGAACCCAGCAAGCAATATGTAATCTTTTTTATGATCAATCAACCGGGTTATTTTAGAAATAAACTGGTAATTTACAAACATATTTTATGATCAGGGGAATATTTTATGATCCGGTTCTTTCTTTACAAAAAAAAAGGGCTTAAAGCCCTTCAGAAACGGTGAAGATCGGGTATTAATCCTCAACAGGCTGAACCTCCTTAATTTCAGGGATCTCCTTTATCAATGCCTGTTCAACTCCTGATTTCAGTGTTTGCTGGCTGAACGGACAGCCATAACATGCTCCTTGCAGCTGTACTTTGACCACCATATCATCGGTCACATCAATCAGGGCAATATCTCCCCCATCTGCCTGAAGATAAGGACGTATTTTATCCAGAGCACGCTCAATTCTACTTAAAAGCTGTGTTTTCTTTTCTGCTTCCATGTTCATTTATTTTATATCATCGATTGATTATTTACGGTTAATTTGAACTCGTTTTGTAGGTTCCAGTTCTTTGTTACGGAGATCAACCTGGGTCATTACATTTTCCGCCAGCTTTGCAAATGCTTTGCCCGTTGGTGATTTTTCATCTAACGCAGTTGGATTTCCCCCATCCCCGTCCTCACAAATGCTCTCAACTATCGGGATCTGCCCCAGGAGGGGAACGTTATACTTTTTTGCCAGCTTTTCACAACCATTTTTTCCAAAAATGTAATACCGGTTTTCAGGTAATTCAGCCGGTGTAAACCAGGCCATGTTTTCCACGAGTCCAAGAATCGGCACATTGATTCTATCGCCCGTAAACATGTTAATCCCCTTAATGGCATCCGCCAGTGCTACCTCCTGCGGTGTGCTGATAATAATTGCACCCGTTACAGGGACTTCCTGAACCAGTGTAAGGTGGATGTCGCTGGTTCCGGGTGGCAGGTCAACCAGTAAATAATCGAGATCTCCCCAATCTCCCTGCCCGAGCATTTGCTTCAGGGCATTGGTTGCCATGGGTCCGCGCCAAACCAGTGCATCATCCGGGTTAATAAAAAACCCGATGGATAACAATTTCACATCGTGACGTTCTATCGGAACAATCATATCAACCCCTTCAACCTGATTAACAAATGGTTTGGCTTTTACCACCCCAAACATTTTGGGAATGGAAGGTCCAAAGATATCTGCATCAATCAACCCTACATGCAACCCTTTCTTCGCCAACGATACGGCAAGGTTAACAGCCATGGTGGATTTCCCCACGCCCCCTTTTCCGGAGGCAACCGCAACAATATTTTTTACACCGGGTAAAAGTTCCTGTTTCGGTTCAGCTTGTGGAACTTTAACCGTAATGTTCCCCAGAATATCAGCTTCTGAATCAACGTCTGCCAGAATTGTTTTTACGCACGCTTTCTTAATTGAAGAAACAAACGGATCATTTGACCGGGGAAACAAGAGTGAAAAATGAATCTTTTTGCCCTCGATCGTAAGATCCTCCACCATACCCAATGAAACAATGTCCTTCTTCTTTTCCGGATGAACCACGTTCTTTAATGCATCTAAAACCTGTTGCCGGGTAAAACTCATGATAAAACCTGTTTGGTTATGTTAATTTAATTTAAATTAAAATACAAATATAGAATTTTTATTTAAATAATAGATGGGTCGCTCAGTTCCTTCCATGGATCCCAAAAGTACTTTTCAAAGTCGATGACCCGGTCATTTTCAACCCGTATGCCTTCATTCTCAAGAAGCTGCCTCATGGTATTGGTATTGCCAAAATGATGTTTTCCTGTGAGAACGCCATTTCTGTTTACCACCCGGTGAGCCGGTATGAAATCGGGAAGATGATGTGAATTGTTTAGAGCCCAACCAACCATTCGGGCTGATCTTCCCGAACTGATATAACGGGCGATGGATCCATACGTAGTAATTCTCCCATAGGGAATTTGCCGGGTGACATCATATACCCGATCAAAAAAAGATCTTTCCAGCAATTTATTCCGGTTCATGAATGATTGTATCTGCAGGCAGTTGAAAACAAATGTATTTAATCGTTCCATGCTCTTCAAGGAATTGTTTCTCATAATGGGTAGTAATGGACAAAACGGGGTCGATATTGGATTCTCCATACAGATTTTCTGATGCGAAGATCAGTGGAAGGTTATTGTGTGCAATCATTTGCATTGTAAAGTCGTAGAGGGCTTTATTGTCTGTTTTCAGGTGAATGGATCCGCCGGGGGCCAGGAATTCCCGATATGCATTAAGAAATCGGGCTACTGTAAGTCGTTTTTTATTCCTTCTTTTTTTTATTTGGGGATCGGGGAAAGTTAACCAGATTTCAGCGATCTCATCCTTTGCAAAAAAGGAGGTGATCTGTTCGATACGTGTCCGGATGAACGCAACGTTTTTCAACTGTTCATTCAGTGCTGTTTTTGCTCCTTTCCATATGCGGGCTCCTTTAATATCGACCCCTATGACATTTCGTTCGGGAAAGTCAGTGGAAAGTTCGATGGTATATTCACCTTTTCCGCAGCCCAGTTCCAGTGTGATCGGGTTGTTGTTCTTAAAAAATTCCTCTTTCCACTTTCCTTTCAGGCGAAAGTCTGTGTTATAAATTTCCTGAAATGGAGGTTGAAAAACGTGTTTGAAGGTCTCTATTTCAGCCCAATTTTTTTTTTTCCTCTTCCCCACAGGTTATCCATTAGTGTTCATTTCATTCGTTCAACCCGAAGGCCTATATCGAATAGATGTTTTAGCTGGTCGGTTCTCATGGCTTGCTCAATTTCAAAGCTATACAATCCCGTGTAAGGGAATCGAACATTTACCTTATAGGGTACCTGGAGTGCAGCGATATCTCCCAAACCGCTCCCCAGCCAACGTCCTTTTTCATTAGCCAGTGTGCATTCAATAGTATCACGGATCCAATGTCCGGATGGTGACACGGTTCTAATAAAAAGGAAAAGATTGCTATACTGATACTGTCCTCCATTTCTAATATTCACATAAATGTTATGGGGGCTGACTGTGTCGTTTATTGCCACATTAAAAACAAGAACATCGGTTTTGTCCCATTGATGATTCGGCAAGGTTATGTTTTCTTCAAAGACCCGGTTTCGGTCGCAGGAGCAGATCACAGCCATCAACACCAGCCACAGAGTCGGGTTGATTTTTAAACCATACTTCACGGATTTTTTCTTTGAATTGGGCCCCTTCATGAACGATCCTGTTTTTCGGGAAATGGTCCGGAAACCTTTCCCTGCCATCAAGGTTTCCTGTTATTGGTCCGGAATTTCCCTTTTCCTTTTTTTCTTTTGCTTTTAACAGGCTTAACGGATTTATTATCAAAACGGGTTAAGCTGTCTTCATTAACACCATTCTCGTAATCAAGGATTTTACGTTGGGGAATATTCTCCTGAGCAATGAGTGATGGTACTTTCTGCCCTTGTTTATTCAGTTGATGGATTTGCATCACCCGCTCAATCGCAATGGGTGTAATGTTTACCGAGGAATCTTTCTCGTATGAATACCACATCAGTCTTCTGAAGATATCTGTTTTTTGATGATACGCCGTTCCCTGTTCGGTTTCCAGGGGAATGGATCTGTCCGGAAAATCCTTTTGAGCGTCGATATAGCAATCCAGTTCATAATTCAGGCAGCATTTCAGTTTACCACACTGTCCGGCTAATTTTTGCGGGTTGAGTGACAGCTCCTGGTATCTTGCCGAGCTGGTAGTAACTGATATAAAATTTGTTATCCATGATGCACAGCACAATTCCCTGCCACACGAGCCAATCCCTCCTATCCTTCCTGCCTCCTGCCTGGCTCCAATCTGTCTCATTTCAATTCTGATTTTAAATGCATCTGCCAGGACTTTTATCAGTTCCCTGAAGTCAACGCGCTCATCAGCGATATAATAGAAAATGGCTTTTGTATTATCGCCCTGGTACTCAACATCTCCTATTTTCATATCCAGGTTCAGGTCTTCGGCTATTTTCCTGGCTTTCAGCATGGTTGAATCTTCCAGGCCAATTGCCTCCTGCCATTTTTCGATATCTGCCGGTTTCGCTTTTCTGTAGATCTTTTTAAAATCATCCGATTCAACAGGGGTATTGGATTTCTTCAACTGGTGGATGACAAGTTCTCCGGTTAATGACACGATTCCGATATCATGCCCTGGGGAAGCTTCCACAGCAATTATATCTCCAATCATTAGCCGCAACCGATTTGTATTCTGGTAAAAGCTCTTTCTTGTATTTTTAAACCGCACCTCCACCAGGTCAACTGAAATCTCTGTTTCCGGAATATTATTCAACCAGTCATAAACATTGAGTTTAAAACAACCTCCGGAATATTTTGTGGATTTTACCTGTAAGGATGTGCCATCGAGTCTAAAATTACTGCCTCGTTCACTCATTGCTTTTCTGATAGTTAAACCCAATTGATTAATCCCTTGCAGGGAAGTTTGGTCAGTAACCTTCCTGTAACCGGGAGGTAAAGTTAATTAAAAATCCATTTTAATCAATTTCATGATTTTCAGGCAAAGGTCAAGCAAAACAATCCTGCTGTTGGCATTTGCCGAGATATTCGCATGTGCTTTATTCAACTCATCCACGATTTGTGCAACGTTTTTCTCCCGGATAAAAGGAGAAAAGTTCTTTGAAAACGCTGTCTCCTGTGCTGTGAGGTAAATCATTTCGTGATCGTTGCCGCCCATCAGATTCAGCATGAAATTTTCACGGATCATGCGTGTTGCATACAAAAGAAAATGTTTCTGTTTTTCCCTTCCCAGGGCAATCAAATCATCAATCCATTGCTGGATGTCTGCTATTTTGCCTTTATAGGTTAGCCTCATCATCGTGGTGAACTGGGTCAGGTGAAATTCGATTTCTGCTCTTTCATCGATTAAATTCCGGGCCATCAAAAGATTCCCATTTGCCAGTTTAACGATATTCTGCAACTCTTCCGGGGGAAGCATATCACTTTCTTTCAGGGCAAGGGTCATGCTCTGACCATCAATCCTGGGTATCTTAACGATTTGAGTTCTCGATAAAATGGTAGGTAAAAAAGTATGTGTATTTTCGGAAACCAGTATAAACAGGGTTTTTGGTGGGGGTTCTTCAAGTATTTTCAATACTTTATTGGCTGCAACCTGGTTCATTTTTTCCGGCATCCAAAGGATCATGATTTTGAATTCCGATTCATACGATTTCAGGTTAAGGATACGAATCATCTCATGACTTTCACTTCGGCTGATAATGCCCTGTTTATTTTCTATTCCGATTCGCTCATACCATTGAGATAAGGAGAGGTATGGATTCTCAAGCAGAGCGCTTCTCCACTCCTGGATAAAATCGTTACTGACGGGATTTTTAATAATGGATTTCGTGGTTGAAACGGGATAGACAAAATGCAGATCTGGATGGATAAGTTTTTCATATTTCAAGCAGGATGGGCAGGTGCCGCAGGCATCCGATGTTCCCCGATTCTCACAGGCCAGAAACTGAGCATAGGCAATGGCCAGAGCCAACTTGCCACACCCTTCAGGTCCCAGGAAAAGTTGGGCATGACTTATCCTGCCCTGAACCACAGAGTGGATTAATCGTTGTTTCACCCTTTCCTGTCCGACAATATCTTTAAAAAGCATGATGGATGCAACGCTGTTAATACCTGGCAAAGGTAAGTAAAACTTAATGCAATATCACGGGAAAAAGTTGATCCCCTAAATCCCGTTCCTCCTTCATCACGGACTGGTATCTCAATTAATATGTCATTTCGCATTGCGAAACGCGTTAAACTTAATAATTTTGTTTTCTATTGCCATACAGATGCGTCATTTTTCATTAAACACATTTGGAAATGAAAACAATTGATAATTACAATTTCGAAGGGAAACGGGCACTTATCCGGGTTGACTTCAATGTTCCGTTAAACGATCAATTTGAAATCACTGATGATACCAGGATTAAAGCAGCGTTACCGACCATTAATAAAATCCTGCAGTCCGGTAGTGCGGTTATCCTGATGTCGCATCTGGGCAGGCCAAAAGGGAAATATGAGGAAAAGTACTCCTTAAAGCATGTTGTTCCCCATCTTTCCGAACTGCTGGACCTGCCGGTTAAATTTGCTCCCGATTGCATTGGAAGTGATACACTTCAAATGGCTACGGATCTTAAACCTGGAGAGGTGCTTTTACTGGAAAACCTTCGCTTTCATCCGGAAGAGACAGAGGGGGAGGAAGGATTTTCCAAAGAGCTCTCCCGGCTGGCAGATGTTTATGTGAACGATGCTTTCGGAACGGCACATCGTGCGCATGCTTCCACCACTATCATTGCAAATTTCTTTAAAGAAGACAAGTTGTTCGGATACCTCATTGGAAACGAACTGAACAGCATGGACAGGGTGTTACTTCATCCGAAAAGACCCTTCACAGCCATTATGGGAGGAGCGAAAGTCTCGGATAAAATACTCATCATCGAAAAGCTTTTGAGTAAGGTTGATAACCTGATCATCGGGGGTGGGATGACCTATACATTCATCAAAGCCCTGGGTGGTAAAATCGGTTCTTCACTGGTTGAAGAGGACAAACTGGACCTGGCTCTCAAGATCCTTGACAAAGCAAAGGCTCAAAGTGTATCACTCTATCTTCCCGTAGACAATGTTATTGCTGATGCATTTGACAATAATGCCCGGAGGGATCTTGCAAAAGCAGATGAAGTGCCGGATGGATGGATGGGATTGGATATCGGGAATGCAACCATTCAAACATACCAAAAGGTTATCTTCCAATCAAAAACCATCCTGTGGAACGGTCCCATGGGTGTATTTGAAATGGAGAATTTTCAACAGGGGACAAAACAAATTGCAGAAGCCATCGCCAGTGCAACGCAGGAGGGTGCCTTCAGCCTGATCGGTGGCGGGGACTCTGTGGCTGCAATCAACCAGTTTAACCTCTCTGATAAGGTCAGTTATGTATCTACAGGTGGTGGTGCAATGCTTGAATATATGGAGGGAAAAGAGCTTCCGGGTGTCAAGGCGATTAAGGGGTAGTTGTCTTTTCCCCTCCCAAAAAAAGTTTATATGGTTCAACCTAAAATATACCGCATGAAAAAGCCATCCTTTATGATTCAAGTCGGTCTCCTGGTAATGCTGGTGTTATTTTCCATCACAGGATTTTCCCAAAAAGTTGATTTCCAGAACATCCGGTTCAAATATGTCCATTTGCCCCTATACCCTCAGGACCAACAGTTTGAAACCTTTCAGTCCACACTGGATATTATCCTTCCGGATGATACCAGAGAGGTCGGCAGGCTGGCTGATCAATACCTTAAAATTCCGGGATTTCAGAAAACCACAACCAATCCGGATCTGAATGTATGGGTTACGTTTGGAGGTTTCCGCATCACTGAAAAAAACCTCCACTCCGATGATGTGTACAACATCAACGAAGGAAAAACCATGACGGGCTATCTTTACCAGATTTCCTGTGAGTACCCCATAAACCTGAAGGTTGTTACAAAAACAGGAGAGGAGCTATGCAACCTTGAAATACAACCGGATGAAAAGAACCTGCAGTTTGACTTCGGGAAATGGGAATATTCAAAAGAAGCCCTGGACCGTAAATTTGAAAATGAAGGTCAACAACTGTTGCTCGATAAGCAGAACAAATGCATCAAAGAAGCGCTATCCGAAATAAGAGACCTGCTGAACCGTTACTACGGCAAGGCAATAACGTCCGACAGGATTAAGATTGCCTCAGGGAAGGACAAGAAATATGATTACTCCGATCTTGAAGAAGCAGCTATATGCGTTGAAAAAGCATTGGAAGAAACGGTTGATCTGCTGCTGGAAAATGAATCCCGGTCTCGTGAACTGAAAAAAGCGATTGAAATCTGGCAGGCCAGGATCGCAAAGGATGAAGATTCCCGTAAAAAAGAGGGCACAACACCAGAAATCTGCCAGATGCTCTGGTACAACTGTGCCATAGCCTACTTGTGGAATAAAGAATTCTCCCGGGCAGAGGAAGCATTAGCTGCAGCAAAAGAGGTTAATCCGGATAACGCTTCAAGAAGCCAGACCCGGATGCTGGAGGATCTGGAAGAACAGATCAACGACCTGGAAAAACGATACCGTGCAAACATACAGCAGTAACCATTCCGGCATAGATATTGATAACAAAAATGGGATATGAACAGACAACAGCATGATTGTGAAAATTATTTTGCCTTAAACAACAGGCAAATACTCCTCTGGTTGTTCACTTTTGTTCTTTGTACCACGGGAACCCCAATGAAAGCACAGGAGAATGATTTTCTCATCCATACTTTTGATAAGCATTCTGATTTCATCAACTCGATCGATATTCACCCCGAAAAGGAGATCCTGGTTACCGGCTCCAAAGATCAAAAGGTAATTCTCTGGGATCTCCGGGAGAAGAAAGATTTATTAACATTAGATAATAACACCGGAGAAATCCAGTGTGTTGCCTTTTCACCGGATGGCAAATACCTGGTCGGTTCCGACCGTAATATCATCAGGGCTTGGACCGTGCAGGGAGAATACATCAATTCACTGAGTGGTCATGCTACAGCAATATGGTCCATCGATTTTAATCCTGCCGGAGACCGCATTGTAACAGGATCTTTTGACCGGACATTCAGGCTATGGGATTTCATCAATCTGACAAAATTATCGGAATTTGAGGGCCACTCAAAAAGCGTTCTCTCCGTGGCTTTTCATCCGTTGAAGAGCATGATTGCCAGTGGGTCCCTGGATGAAACGATCCGGTTATGGGATATGACAAGCCACCGGGTTATTCACACCTTCAAGGGCCATTCCGGAAATATCTATTCCCTTGATTTCAGCCCGGGTGGAAAATACCTGATCAGCGCTTCACGGGATCATACGATTAAACTCTGGGATGTAGATGGAAAAGAACTTATCCGAACCTTTGAAGGACACACCGCTGCTGTTTTTTCTGCAACATTCAGCCCGGCAGGTGATCACCTCCTGTCCGGTTCAGTAGACCAGACAATTAAACTATGGGAAACATCTACAGGAAATTGTATTCATACCTTTGCCGGGCATGAAGGGGCGGTCTGTTGCGTTGCATTTTGTCCTGACGGAAAATCATTTGTCAGCGGATCGTACGATCATACGGCAAAACTGTGGCAGCTTGCCCCGGAACTGTTTGTTAATTATTATTTTATGGAAGAGATCGAAGCTGAGATGAAAGAAAACCCTGTTTTTCAGGAAAAGTCCAGGTCGGAATCCAGACAGGAATATGCAGAAAGAATGGAAGCCGCTAAAAACCAACGGGATCAACTGTATCAAAAGTATTACCAAAAATATATTGAGCAGCTCAAAAACAACACATTGAATGAGCCGAAATAAAAGAAAAAGAATTGCATGGCTTGGCCTGGGATTTTTAATATTGGTTTCCGGGTGCGATGAGGATGGTTCTACACCAACCACCGGCGAGGTGACCATCACTTCGGAACTTATCCTGGAAGGGGATACCTATACATTCAATGGATTTTCTTTTGAATTGGGAAAAGTTGTCTATTGCAATCCGCAATTCTGCAAAAATCCTCCGGACCTGATTGTTATACCCGACAACTCCGGAGAGGAAATAATCGCTTACCTGGAAATTCTGAATAATGTCCAGGAAAAACCGTTGATGGCTCTTGCCGGAGCATTTGCAGACTGGAATAGTGCGGTCAATTTTTTCGACAATTACATACAGATCGCGGATTCCCTTTCCTATACATACTGGGCAAAACCTGCACTTAAACACCAGGTTTGGATCGTTAAAACACTGAGTGGAAAATATGGTAAAATTGTAATCAAAGAGGTTATTACCTACCTCAACGGCACAAACCCCTATGCTGAAATCACCTTTAAATGGGCCTATCAGCCCAATGGTTCAACACTGTTTGACTGAGCATCTATTCTTTACCTCCACCTTACGATAATGATTCATGAACAATCCTTTCAGTGAAAGAACCTTTACGATTCAAACCTCCTCAGAATTTGAAAAAGTTACACTGGAGGTATTTCATTACCAGGCAGAACACAACGCGGTGTATGGTGCTTACATCGAAAACCTGGGTGCCGATCCGCATAAAATCCGTAAGATCATCGATATCCCCTTTCTTCCGGTAGAATGTTTTTCATCTTCCCCTGTACTTACCGGCCAGGGTACTATTGTAGCAGAATTCACGAGCAGCGGTACAACGGGGGTAACAAGAAACCGGCATTGCATTTATGACCTCTCCATCTACGAGGAAAGTTTTACCCGTACCTTTGAAAGCCACTACGGCGATCTGAAAGAGCTCTGCATCCTGGCACTCTTACCAGGTTATCTTGAACGGAAGGAGTCCTCACTGATTTACATGGTTGATGCATTGATCCGTCGAACGGGACATCCCGATAGCGGATTCTACCTTGATAATTTCCGTGATCTCAAGGAAATGTTGATCCAGCTGGAAAAAGAGGAGCAACAAATCCTGCTGTTCGGGGTGAGTTTTGCCCTTCTTGATTTTGCGGAATTCTTTGATTCGCCCTTGAAAAACACCATTGTAATGGAGACCGGTGGAATGAAAGGGAGAAGAAAGGAGATGACCCGTGATGAATTACACCATCGCCTGTGCGAAAAATTCAGGGTAAGTGGCATCCATTCCGAGTATGGAATGACCGAAATCCTCTCCCAGGCTTATTCCACGGGAGGAGGTGTCTTTCATGCACCCCCCTGGATGAAGATCCTCATTCGCGACCCCTACGATCCTTTTGATCATTTACCGGCAGGACGCACAGGTGGGATCAGCATCATTGACCTGGCCAACATCCATTCGGTATCATTCGTCGAAACCCAGGATCTTGGGAGAATAGTCGAAAGTGGTGGATTCGAAGTTCTGGGGAGATTCGACCACAGCGATATCCGTGGATGTAACCTGCTGCTGTAGGATCTGTTTTTTGCGCACTGGGACGCATAGACCAACTGCAACGTAAAATCCTCCATTAAAATCCACTGGCTCCGCCCGAAACAATAAATTTCATGATCTCTGCAGAGGATGCCTCAACGGGCCGTACGTATTTGCTGGGCACGATAAATAACTCCCCTGAAAAATTATAGGAATGGGGGAAGTAAACGGCCACTTTTGCCTCTGTAACTCCCAGGTTTGTCAGGTCGCTTTGTGTCAGAAAGCCTAGCTTTTCAAGATTGGAAAGGTGGTTTACCTTAACCAGAACAGGGTTGTTGAACTTTTTCTCCTTCCCAACAAATGCGGATAAAAGATCCCGGATGGCTGAATAGATCACCTTGATTAACGGAGCTCTCTCCAGCAGCTTGGAAGCAACTATTTTAATCGGTCTGGCAATGATGGTTTGCCCGATAAATCCAAGAAGAATAATCACCAGGATAACTGCCAGCAGATTGATCCCCGGAATATTAACCGGTAAAATGGGATCGATGTATTTGTCCAGTAACCGGTCAACAAAGGTAAAGATCACATAAACAATATATGCGGTTATTCCAAGTGGTGCTATATAAATCAATCCCTGAATAAAAAAGGCTCCGAGTTTTTTCATAATCGTATCGTTTAGGTGTTGTTTTTAATGCATGTTTGTTTAATCGACAGCAGAATGCTGCTCTGTTGCCTGGATGACAACCGGCAACTATCTTACTGTTGGATAGAACGCTCCATCAATGTGATCAATTTCAAATGATTTGGGGTAAAACACCACACTTATAACGTCAAAGCGTGTTTCCATATCCAGTTCGTTTGCCCTGATATACGCGTCTGTTGCATTGATGAGGAATTGTTGTTTCTTTACGGTAACAGCATATACCGGATGTTCATGATATTGGTGGTCCCTGGATTTGACTTCCACGATAACCAGTTTATCTTTATCCCTGGCAATGATATCGATCTCTTTTGCATTGTGGCGCCAGTTCCGTTCCAGTATCCGGTACCCTTTTTTCAATAGCAATTCCACGGCTAACTCTTCCCCCCGTTTGCCCAGTTCATCTTTTTTCATCGTTTTTGTTTCAAAAGCAAGAGATACAAAGTGAAAAAGCGTTACGTCTGTCACCGTTCTTAATCCCTGGTTTCAATAACGCAACAAAAATCGGAATGATACTCAAAAATAGGGGATTTTATTCTCTTATGGCGTATTTCCAATCGATTTTATATTCCGGATTCTTAAATTATCTTTGTCAAAATATCTGATACCCGGCTAACCAGCTTTGAAATCCATTCTGTATGAAAACGCATAAACGCTACCTCATTACTTCCGCATTACCTTATGCCAATGGGCCAATTCATATCGGGCATCTGGCGGGCGTTTATGTCCCATCGGATATTTACACAAGGTATCTGCGGTTGAAGGGTGAAGATGTTATTTCCATTTGCGGGTCGGATGAACATGGAGTACCGATAACACTGAAGGCACGGCAGGAGAATGTTCATCCCCAGGTTATCGTTGACAGATACCATACACTGAATAAATCTTCTTTTGAACGATTCGGGATCGATTTCGATATCTATTCCCGGACCTCTTCCGCGGTTCACTATGAAACGGCAACTGAATTTTTCAGGAAACTGTATGAGGAAGGAAAATTCATTGAAAAAACTACAGAGCAGTATTACGATAACGAAGCAGGTCAGTTTTTAGCTGACCGGTACATCACTGGAACCTGCCCTCATTGTGGTAACGACAATGCTTACGGTGATCAATGTGAACAGTGTGGAACATCGTTGAGTCCAACAGATCTTATCAATCCAAGATCCACAATCAGCGGCAGCAAGCCGGTTTTGAAAGAGACAAAACACTGGTTTCTTCCCCTGGACCGGCATGAGCCCTTCCTGAAAAAATGGATCCTTGAAGAACATAAAAACTGGAAAATCAATGTATACGGGCAATGTAAATCCTGGTTAGACCAGGGTCTGCAACCCAGGGCGGTTAGTCGTGATCTGAACTGGGGTGTGCCGGTCCCCATCGAAGGCGTTACCGGTAAGGTGATGTACGTCTGGTTCGATGCCCCCATTGGTTACATTTCAGCGACAAAAGAACTGACCGATGAGTGGGAAAAATACTGGAAAGACCCGGACACAAAAATGATCCATTTTATCGGCAAGGATAACATTGTTTTTCATTGCATCATTTTTCCTGCCATGTTACGGGATGAAGGGACTTATATTCTTCCCGACAATGTGCCGGCCAATGAGTTTTTAAATCTCGAGGGAGATAAAATCTCTACATCCCGAAACTGGGCTGTCTGGTTGCACGAATACCTGGATGAATTCGAGGGAAAAGAAGATGTACTGCGCTATACCCTATCTTCCAATGCACCGGAAACAAAAGACAATGACTTCACCTGGAAAGATTTTCAAACCCGGAATAACAATGAATTGGTTGCCATACTGGGGAATTTTGTAAACAGGACGTTGATCCTGACGCACAACTATTTTGAAGGGAAAGTCCCCCCTGCTGACAAACTCAGCCCTTTCGACCGGGAAGTGCTTTCGGGAATAACCGTACTGAAGCAAAACGTTGAAACAAGTCTTGAACAATACCGGTTCAGGGAAGCATTGAGGGAGGCCATGAATCTTGCACGGCTGGGAAACAAATACCTGGCTGATACGGAACCATGGAAGGTCATGAAGGAGGATAAAACCAGGGTTGGAACCATCCTCAATATTTCGCTGCAGATTACGGCTAATCTCTGCCTGTTGCTTGCTCCTTTTCTTCCATTTACCGTCAGGAAATTATCTGGATTCATCAATTTTTCTTCCGAAAAATGGGAAGATATCGGACAAGAAAACCTTTTACCCGTGGGTCACAGAATAAACAAGTCAGAACTGCTTTTTGAAAAAATCGAGGATGATATAATCCAGAAACAAATTGACAAACTGATGAAAACAAAAACTTCTTCCGATTTGCAGGAGACCAGTCATTCTCCCCAAAAAGAGATGATCACATTTGACGATTTTTCCAAACTGGATATCCGATCCGGCACCATCCTGGAAGCTGAAAAAGTACCGAAAACAAAAAAACTGATCAAATTGCTTATCGACACCGGTCTTGATAAAAGAACCGTTGTTGCCGGGATAGCCGAATTTTTCGAGCCGGAAAAGATCATCGGGCAGCAGGTATCGTTGGTTTTGAATCTCGAACCCCGGACCATAATAGGAATTGAATCCCAGGGTATGATCCTGATGGCACATGATAACGAGGGAAAACTCACCTTTGTCTCCCCAACTCATGCCATTGATAACGGATCAGAAATCAATTAATCCTTACGCAGTATCCACAGCTCTTTATTGGCAGGATCTTTTCTCAACTCGGCAAGGGCAGATATGGCTTTATCTTTCGTGGTGAAACCGTTTATTGTAACCCGGTGCAGTCCATTCACCGGATCCATGACGGTGGAGGGATAACCCTTTCCGGCAAGCCGTTCCTTATACTGCTCAGCATTTCCCAGGATGCGGAAGCTCCCGGCAATGATATAATATTCAACCGGTGCAATGGTTTCAGCTGCTGGTCCTTCTTCCACATCATCACGCTCGGCAGATAAATCAGATTGCCTTATCTCATGGTCTGCTTCCAGCTGCTTTTCCACGGTTATCGCTTCTTCCATACCTTCTTGCTGAATGGCTTCTTCCGGTTGTCCAGCATTGGAATCAACCACATCGCTATTTGAAATGGGATTTAATGATGAAACATTGTGCCTGAATTTCAGCAGGTCTGTCTTTAATGGAATAACCACAAGGGCAACCAGCAATGGAACGGCTATGGCAACACGCCACAACACTTTTCTCCGGAAATTTGCCCTTGATGGTTCTTTGTCTGCAAATTTTTTCCGGATTCTCTTCTCTACATCATACTCCTCAAGGGGTGTCAGAGCAAATTCATACAACCCGAAGGAATCCGCTAAAAAATTGGAGGTCGGATCGGGTTCAAACTGAAGATTCCCATAACGATCATGATAGAAAGTCCCCACCTCCTCAAACACCACTCTCTTCCCCTTCTCAAGTTTTCGGCTCACATCATTTACAAAACCGGTTACCATCCGTTTTGCATCCACATAGCCAATCCCTTTCTGTTCAGAAATATAGCTAATAAACAATCCGTCATTATGTGTCAGGCTACTGTTAAAACGGATCTCCTTCCCCGGAGGAATGATGGTATTGCTTTCGTGGTTAATCCTGGCAGGCCGATACTCCGTGACAAAACCTCCAAACTCCGGAATAATCACACAATCATGAATGAATAACAGCTCTTTTATGTACCGGCATAGATCCATTGCCACTCCTTTTCTTAGCACAAATGTAATGAAAAATATTTGTCATACATTTTGTTCTGTTGAATTTAAAACAAAGCGGAGCTGAAATATTCTTACTTTTGATTCGGGAAATTTATTTGACTAAATTCGCAACATCCATTCATCAATTGAAGGCTGAATTTATGAAAGAGATACGCATGGTTGATCTGGTGGGTCAGTATCAGAAGATACGGGAAGAGATAAATCGATCCATTGAGAATGTGATCCTCTCATCCGCTTTCATCAATGGTCCGGACGTTCAGCTATTTAGTAAGGAACTGGGGAAATACATGGATTGTAAACACATTATTCCCTGTGCAAACGGAACCGATGCGCTTCAGGTGGCTTTGATGGCTCTGGACCTCTGCCCCGGTGATGAAATCATCACCACAGGGTTTTCCTTTATCGCTTCGCTGGAAGTCATTGCTTTATTGGGATTAACGCCGGTACTGGTTGATGTGGACCCCGAGACCTTTAACATTTCCTATGAACGGATTGAAAAAGCGATCACTGCAAAGACCAGGGCAATCATCCCGGTTCACCTGTTTGGCCAGTGTGCTGATATGGAACCCATCCTGGCTCTGGCCAAGCGGCACAATCTTTTTGTGATTGAAGATGCAGCACAAGCCATCGGCAGTATCTACTCGTTTACCGATGGCAGGTTAAAAAAAGCAGGGACCGTTGGAGATATCGGGTGCACCTCTTTTTTCCCATCCAAAAACCTCGGCTGCTATGGTGACGGAGGAGCGCTGATGACGGACAATGATGAACTGGCAGAGAAACTTTTTTCCATTGTAAACCATGGTGCAACGGTCAAATACCATAACAAAAGGATCGGTGTCAATTCACGCCTCGACAGTTTACAGGCGGCTATCTTGCGTGTTAAGTTGAAGCACATTGATGAATATAACCTTGCCAGGCAGGAGGTTGCTAAACGGTATGATGAAGCCCTAAAGGGTGCCAACGGGATAAGAATCCCAGTCCGTTCATCCTTTTCAACGCATGTCTTTCATCAATACACATTAATCCTGGAAGGGATTGACAGGAAGAAGTTTGCCGGACATTTATCTTCAATAGGGATTCCAACCATGATTTATTATCCGGTTCCCCTGCACCTTCAGGAGGCATATCACTATCTGGGGTTTGCAGGAGGGGATCTTCCCCATACCGAGTATCTTTGCGATCATGTCATATCGCTCCCCGTGCATACGGAACTGGTGAATGATCAACAGGAATTTATCACCGGATCCATCATTGAATTCATTACCAATTCATCCCATTAACCTGCTATTGGCTTATGGAAAAGGATTATTTTGCCCACGAGACGGTTGTCATTGATGAACCTTGTAAAATAGGAAAAGGAACAAAGATCTGGCATTTTTCGCACATCATGTCGAATTGTGAGATTGGGGATAATTGCAATCTTGGCCAAAATGTGGTGGTCTCTCCGGAAGTAAAACTGGGGAAGAATGTCAAGGTTCAGAATAACGTATCCATCTATACGGGTGTTGTTTGTGAAGACAATGTGTTTCTTGGGCCCTCCATGGTGTTCACCAATGTTATTAATCCGAGAAGTGCTGTTGTTCGCAGGGGTCAGTATAGTAAAACCCTGGTAAAAGAAGGCGCTTCAATCGGGGCAAATGCTACCATCATCTGTGGCATCACCGTTGGGGAATATGCCTTTATCGGTGCCGGTTCGGTGGTTCATAAATCGGTTAAACCTTACTCCCTGGTCGTTGGTAATCCTGCACGGCACATTGGCTGGATGAGTGCGTTTGGGCACCGGCTTCATTTCAATGAGCAGGGGATAGCCGTTTGTCCGGAAAGTGGAGTCACCTACCAGCTTAAAGATGGGAACGTAATGAAAAAAATTGATCAGATTTGAATAACTTTACAGTTAAACTCAGATGGTTTATTCATGAAAAAACCGATACAACAAGGGCCATATAACTTCGCTTTGATCGGGATTGCCGGGTTTATCGCTGTCCGCCATCTCAAAGCCATTAAAGAAACGGGAAACAACCTGGTTGCTACGCTGGATAAGTCGGACAGTGTAGGCGTCATGGACAGCTATTTTCCGGAAGCCGATTTTTTTGTTGAGTTTGAACGGTTCGACCGGCATATTGATAAGCTGAAACGACATGGTACCAAGGTACATTATGTGAGCATCTGCTCGCCCAATTACCTTCATGATTCCCATATCCGTTTTGCTTTGCGGCATCAGGCAGATGCCATTTGTGAGAAGCCGCTTGTCCTCAATCCATGGAATATCGATGCACTTCTTGAAATCGAGAGAGAAACGGGAAGAAAGGTGTATAATGTTTTGCAACTAAGGCACCACCCTTCCATCCAGGCACTTAAACAGAAAATTGAGGCGGGTCCGAAAAATAAAGTATACGATCTCAATTTGACTTACATCACCAGCCGGGGGAACTGGTATTTCATCTCCTGGAAAGGAGATCCTCAGAAATCGGGCGGCATTGCGACCAACATCGGTGTTCACTTCTTTGATATGCTAACCTGGATATTTGGCCCGGCAAAAGAGAACATCGTCCATGTTTCTGAGTACAACAAAGCCGGAGGATTTCTACAGCTTGAGCAAGCGAGAGTGCGGTGGTTCCTCAGTGTGGATGCCAGGGATCTTCCCGGGGAACAAAAAACCAATGGCCAGCGTACCTACCGGTCAATTACCCTGGAAGGCGAGGAGATCGATTTCAGCCAGGGGTTTACCGACCTGCATACCATCAGCTACAGAGATATCCTGAATGGCAAAGGATTTGGCCTGGAGGAAGCAAGAAACTCTATCGAAACCGTTTACACAATCAGAAACAGCACTCCGGTTGGATGTATGGGCGATTATCATCCCTTCTGCAAAACCACATAGTTTAACCAACACTGTTTTTTCGAAGTTGAACCATGTATAAAAAATTACTCAATAGGGAAACAAAAGTTTCGGTAATGGGTCTCGGATATGTTGGTCTGCCCATCGCACTGGAATTTGCCCGTAAGGTACAGGTCGTCGGGTACGATATCAGAGAAGATCACATTGAAAAGTTAAAAAAAGGGATCGATACCAACCGTGAAGTATCATCGGAAGCATTCCGGGACACGGATATTCTGTTTACGGCCAATCCTGAAGATCTCGCAGAGGCATCGTTCCATATCGTAGCTGTCCCCACTCCAATTGATGACCATAACCTGCCGGATATCTCTCCCCTGATCCAGGCTTGCGAAACGCTCGGTGAAGTCCTGAAACATGGAGATTATGTGGTATTTGAATCGACCGTTTATCCGGGATGTACCGAAGAAGAATGCATTCCGGTGCTGGAAAAATTCTCGGGACTGAAATGTGGGAAAGACTTTAAGGTTGGATTCTCACCCGAGAGGATCAACCCCGGTGATAAAATACACACACTCAAATCGATCGTAAAGGTTGTTTCCGGTTGTGATAAGGTTAGCCTGGAAAACATTGCGAATACCTACCAGTTAGTCGTTGAAGCAGGCATTCATCGGGTGAGCTCCATCAAGGTTGCTGAAGCGGCTAAGATCATTGAAAACACCCAGCGGGATATAAACATTGCTTTCATGAATGAGCTTTCATTGATCTTTAACCGGATGGATATCAA
Source organism: uncultured Rikenellaceae bacterium (assembly GCA_964612275.1). Lineage (GTDB taxonomy): Bacteria > Bacteroidota > Bacteroidia > Bacteroidales > VadinHA17. Next base: position 4,739 of record CAZTES010000008.1, on the reverse strand, counting down.
TACTTACGAAGTACTGGAGGCGGCGGGTACAAAATGGAATTTCCTGACATTCTATCCCGGATTGGTCGGGGGCCATTGCATTGGTGTTGATCCCTATTACCTGACTTACAAAGCCAGGGAACTGGGATACCATTCCCAGGTGATCAACTCCGGTCGGTTTATGAACGACTCGATGGGCGTGTACATCGCCAAACAAACCGTAAAAAAGATCATCGCCATAGATAAAGATCTTAAATATGCAAAAGTCCTGATCCTTGGCGTGACCTTCAAGGAAAACATCAGTGATATCCGAAACTCAAAAGTGATCGACATCGCCCGTGAACTCCATTCGTATGGAGTTGAAGTTGAATTGTTCGATCCACGTGCCAGCAAACAGGAGGTGAAAAGAGAATATGGATTGCACTTGACGCATGAGATCGGTAAGGATTATGATGCGGTAATTGCAGCGGTAAACCACCCTGAGTTTTCAACGTTCGATGAGTCATTTTTCTTATCCATTACCAATCATAAAGCGGTGTTGATTGACGTTAAAGGAATATACCGGGGAAAAATAAAGAAATTGAATTACTGGAGTTTATGATGATGAAATCACTCGTACTGGTCACAGGTGGTGCCGGGTACATCGGTTCGCATACAACGGTTGAGCTGATCCATGCAGGGTATGATGTGGTTATTGTGGATAATTTAAGCAACTCAAGAGTTGAGGTTCTGGACGGGATTGAGAATATAACCGGTGTCAGACCCTCCTTTGAAAATTTTGATCTTTGTGATTCTTCTCTGCTGGAAGAGTTTCTGTCCCACTACCCGGGGATACAATCTGTTATTCATTTTGCTGCTTTCAAGTCTGTGGGAGAATCGGTAAAGCAGCCAATGAAATATTACAAAAACAACCTGCTTTCGTTAATAAATCTGCTGGAAGGGATGTCCGGACACCGGATCCCCAATCTGGTTTTCTCCTCCTCCTGTACGGTATACGGTCAGCCCGATCACTTGCCGGTGACCGAAGAATCACCAGTAAAACCGGCATGTTCGCCCTATGGTAATACCAAACAAATTTCCGAAGTGCTCATCTCGGAGGCGGTGGAAGCCAATCCTGCAATACAAGCCATCTCCTTGCGCTATTTCAATCCCATTGGAGCCCACCCTTCTGCCGAAATTGGAGAACTGCCAATGGGTATCCCCGATAACCTTGTACCGTTTATTACCCAGACAGCAATCGGTATCAGGGATTATCTTCGGGTATTTGGTGACGATTACAGCACCCCGGATGGGTCATGCATCCGCGATTACCTGCATGTTGTCGATCTTGCCAAAGCGCATGTGGTTGCCCTCACCAGGTTGCTGAACCGGGAAAACAAAAAAAATCATGAAATTTTTAACCTGGGGACCGGTAAAGGAGTTTCCGTGCTTGATATGATCACCTCCTTTGAAAAGGTCACCGGTTTGAGGCTTTCCTATAAAATTGCCGGCAGGCGTCCCGGCGATATCGAACAGGTGTGGGCAGATACACGGCTTGCAAATAAAACACTGGGATGGAAAGCAGAACATTCGATTAAGGATGCCCTGCTGTCAGCCTGGAACTGGGAAAAAAAATACCGGGAACGTCATTAAATACAATATAAACAAATTCACAGTCAATGAAATATACCCTATTAATTACCGGTGGTGCAGGATTTATCGGATCCCATGTTGTCCGCCTTTTTGTGAAAAAATACCCCGATTACCGGATCGTCAACCTGGATAAACTAACCTATGCCGGGAATCTGGAGAACCTGTCGGATATCGAAGACCGGGAAAATTATCATTTTGTGAAAGGGGATATCGTTGACTCGTCATTCGTGGAGAAGCTGTTCAAGGAATTTCTCTTCGACGGGATCATTCATCTCGCCGCTGAATCACACGTCGACCGGTCTATTTCTGCCCCAAAAGGATTCATCACCACCAACATCAATGGAACAGTGAACCTGCTGGATGCAGCAAGAGGACTCTGGGGAGAAGACCGGAAGACAAAACGGTTTTACCACATTTCAACGGATGAAGTGTTCGGATCACTGGGTAAAGAAGGGTTCTTCCGGGAAACCACCTCGTATGATCCAAGGAGTCCCTATTCTGCATCGAAAGCAAGTTCAGATCACCTGGTCCGAGCCTATTACCATACTTATCAACTTCCCGTAGTCCTTTCAAATTGTTCCAACAATTACGGTCCGAACCAATTTCCCGAAAAACTCATTCCCCTTGCCATCAATAACATCATACAGGGTCGTGAGATTCCCGTTTATGGAAAGGGTGAAAACATCAGGGACTGGCTGTTTGTGAAAGACCATGCTGCTGCCATTGACCTGATCTTTCACCACGGGAAACCGGGCGAAACCTATAACATCGGGGGAGGGAATGAATGGCAAAACATTGACCTGATCCGGCTGTTATGCGAAATTACGGACCAGAAGCTCGGGAAAAAACCCGGCTCCTCCGCCAAACTCATCCGTTTCGTAAAAGACCGTGCCGGGCATGATCTGCGCTATGCCATCGATGCTTCAAAAATCGAGAAGGAACTGGGTTGGAAACCGGAAGTTGAATTTACAGAAGGATTGTCTAAAACCGTCGACTGGTATCTCGCCAACCAGGAATGGCTGAACCATGTTGTCTCCGGCGAATACGAAAAATACTACGAGGAACAGTACCGGAAAAGAAAATAAAACGCATTCAGGATAAAACCCCTTCTTGAAACTGGCTTAAGTTTTACATTCCCGACTAAAAGAGAAGGATATCAAATTTGTGAAAAAATGTCACCTGTAATTATCCCACCAGATATTGAAACAAATTGCAAACATCGAATCATCATGTATAATACTCACTTATTGGGTTATCGTTTCGGAGGAGGTATAAAAATTCCTATAGAAGATGTTCTTTCATTTGATTTTGGCTTTAAATATGAGTTTAACAAGCAGATTGGAACGGGATTAGAATTTGTTATCTCGTTTCAAACAGTATCTCTTTATCTTGGTTTGGTATTTTAATGCATTGAAATGAACAATTCACTCTATTTTTTTTATTTATTTTAGTATCTTGCATATATAAAACAAAACTAAACCTACTTTTCTGAAATTCTCTGTGTAGCTTTTTTATTCTTCCTGTAATCACACGATTTCAGAAAAAAGAACCTTTCTTATGAAATTATCGTTTTTTGCACTCGCAAAGAAGAAAAGATTAGGGACATTTCTTCTTGTCAGCCTGTTTTATGTCTCGTATGTCTCTTCCCAGATCGTTGTTGAATCCAAAGCAAAAGTTGAAAACGTCAATTTTGGCTATGTAATGGACCAGGTAGTAATCACCTATGATCTCTCCAATGCACGTTTTGGAGAAAAATTTACCATTTCATTGAAGGTGTTTACTACGGATGGGGAAGAGATCCCTGCCAGATCAACAATTGGGGATATTGGAGAAAATATTAAAGGTGAAGGCAGGAAAAAGATCACGTGGAATATTCACCGCGATATTGAAAAACTGGATGATAACATTTATGTAGTGGTTGAAGCCGAATTGCAAAATCCAAAAGTAATCAAACCCATTGACAGGAAGGTGGGATTGGTTTATTCAACTGTTTATCCGGGTTACGGGGGATGCCGAATCACCGGCAAAAAAATCCATTTGCTGAAAGGAATTGCCGGTTATGGATTGATTGGTTCTGCAATAATTATGCGGGGGCAAGCTTCAAAATCGTATGATTCCTACAAAATTGAAACAGATCTTGATAAGCGGGATGAATATTACAACAAGGTTGAATCACAACTATTAGCATCTACTCTTTTATTCGCTGGAGCCGGAGCGGTTTGGCTCTCTGATTACCTGACGGTCTTGCTTGCAGAGAACAAAGTCCTTAAAATGAGTGAATCTGAACCATTGGTTTCAATTTACCCCGCTTTTACTCCATGGAGCTCTACTCCTGGATTTGGTTTGCGAATAATTTTTTAATTGAATTAACTATTTACCCAATGAAAAGAATATTATTTGTCATTCTGTTGCTTGTATTCCAACTCATGTCTTTCGCACAGAAGAAATATGTTACATATGACAAGAGTGTAGTTAAACACATCTCATTTGAGAAAAATTCATCCGATAATTACATTAAAGCGATTCCAAATTTCCGCATATCCAATTTTTTATTTTTGGATGAGAACAATAACCAAACCATAGAAGCAAAAGAAAAATCATTCATCCGCTTCAGTCTCTTGAATGTTGGTAACGGTATGGCAAAGAAGGTTAAGCTCATTGTTTCGCTTCAAACCTCCAGTATTACCGGTCTTGAATTTGAACGGGAAAAAGAATTGGGTGACATTTACAGCATGAGAGAGAAACAGGTCTCCATTGCCGTTACGGGGAGACCCGATCTTGTTTCCGGATTGGCTCAATTCAGGATAGATATACTGGATGATGATGAAACAAATCCAGATCCCTTTGAACTCGAAATCCCAACAAAAAAGTTCTCTCAACCCAACGTGATTGTTGCCAACAGTGAATTTTATACTGATCAAGCTGTTCAAATTGAACCTGGGAAACCGATTTATCTCAAAACACTTTTTCAAAATGTCGGGGAAGGGACTGCTTCACAGGTTCGGGTTGAATTTCTTTTACCTTCCGGATGTTCCCCTGGCAGGTCCAGTAATATTTTCCATGTCGGGCAGCTTAATGCAGGAGAATTCGTAGAAATTGAATTACCTTTTAAGGTCACCAATGAGTTT
>CAZTES010000007.1:0-37984 GCA_964612275.1 uncultured Rikenellaceae bacterium | reverse complement strand
TGGATTCCGGGAAATTGTCCTTACCGGGGTGAACATTGGCAGGTATTCATATGGGAAGGTAAACTTCGAAAAGCTTGTTGGCAAAATTCTTGATCTTGATGGTAATTTCCGCCTGCGCATCTCCTCCATGGAACCGGAGGGGCTGGGTGATGATTTCTTCAACTTACTGGAACATCCGAAAATGACACCCCACCTGCACCTTTGCCTTCAGAGCGGATCGGATAGAATTTTAACCGGGATGAGGAGGATGTATAGCGTGGAAACCTTTCTTTCGATGGTCAGCCAGATCCGCTCCCGGATACCTGATTTCAACATCACAACCGATATCATGGTCGGATTCCCGGGTGAAACAGAGGAGTACTTCCGGCAAACTCGTGATGTGATTGAAAAAATCGGATTCGGTCATATCCACACCTTCAAATACTCCATCCGGAAAGGAACACTGGCAGAACGAATGGAGAACCAGATCCCGGATAAAATAAAAGCCAGCAGGAGCAAAATGATCCGCAAGCTTTCCGCTGACCAGAAACTTGCTTACCGCAGCGGATTTATTGGAAAAAACCAGAGAGTGCTGATCGAAAAAGTCGAAGGGAAGCTGGCATCGGGGTACGGGCAACATTATATCCCGGTCATGATAGAAGGACAAAACCTGGAAAGGAACAGGTTTGTTGACTGTACCATTACCGGTATCATGAAAAGAGATGAACCGGTGTTGATTGGGAGGAAGTTGATAAGTTAATGAGACTTGATTTTCACAAACCTGTGAAGTAAAATCCATTAGTTCGAATTCCTGTCCGTCCGACAGGTGGGAATCCCACTGCAAGCGGGGGTAAGTGTTAAAAGTCAAACAAAAAAATCACAAACTGACTGATATTTTTTGACAGGTTGTTTAGAAACTTCCACCTAATCTAAATGACATAACATTTGTCTTCAGTGTGAGCCAGTCATAAGGAGGAATATGTTTTTCCTTGGGATCATAGCCAACAGAATTTACCCCTTGGTATCCAAAATCAAAGAAAATTGAAAGAAAATCAAATAGCTCATAGTCCAATCCTATACATGCGTTCCATCCATGATGTTGTGTCACGAATAGATAACCATGATTACTGTCATGTTTTGCATACAGAACAACTGAATAACCGGCTCCAACATAAGGACTAACACAATTATTGTATTTTGTAATTAGTTTCTTTAAACTGTTAATTCTAAATGTTGTTGAACTAATATCACCAGCAATAGCCTCACAATCACTTAATGCTACCTTGAGAACTCCAATATACTGCTTGTTCTCAACTAACATACCTGCAGAATTTGTAGTTCTTGTCATTATTAATTCCTTAAGTTCATTATTGTCCATCTCAATAAAAAATCTTGGATCTTTATCTTCACTGTAATAGACAAGAAGATTTACCTTTGCTTTTACTACATATTCAAGAAAAAATTCTTTCTCTTCTCCATCTTAAATTAATGTCTTGCTTGTAAAAAGACGATTATTATCAACCCCCCAGGATTTTATTTGTGAAGGAAGATATTTTATTGCATGTTCACCTTCTTTAAAACTAACTGATTGGCAATTCTATGCATCACTTTGTAAACCAATCTCACCTTCAATCCTTTGCATGTCATTATTAATAATAAATCCAAGCGAATATTTTTTCTGCGGTAAACAAATAATGGGAATAATGAATAAAGCTAAGCCAATAGGAATAGTTCTAATAGTCCGTTTCATAATTTTTAGGTTTAGGTTTTATAAAATTAAAAAAAACGATTGATCCAACCTTTCGTAAATAAAATCCGACGGCTTTGAAAACGGGTCGGATTTTTCCTGACGAAGAGAAGTGGGTATGGCAATTTGCGGTCCATGAAATGATTTCCTTCTGTGCACCAAAGTAGTTGGACCGCGAATTCTTGTTTTCATAATACCCAGGGTTTACCCCTGACGATAAATGTCAGGGGACACCCTGGGCTACCAACGTGACGCTCCTACGGAGCTAATTGTTTTATATTCAACAATTAATAGATATTATAATGAATTTTCAAATGCATATGAAGGTTGTAAAGTACCCCGGCAGGGGTACAATTATAAATAGCCCCGGGTAAGTTCACCCTATGAAATACTCCAAAGGAGTAACAGCTTTGCTTTTATTTCACAGGGTGGGGCGCAAGATAGTAGCCCCGGCTTTCAATCCGGGGGTTGCATGGTATGATGCACCCCCCCGGTCCAACTGCATAGGTATTTGCCAGGAAATCGTTCCATGGACCGCAAAGCACCAGGCAATCCGAAAGCGGTCAAATCCCCCTTATTCCCCCTTTTTCACTGCCATAGGCATCCTCCCGTAGGGGTCCCTTTGGGGCTTCGGGAAAAGGGGGATGAGATCCGTATAGCTCTTCGTTAATGCACAAGTCTATTCAGTTATTAAACCGAATGATGAACAACGATAAACGAACCGGGTCCTGTGAAATAAAGTATTTCACGGGGTAAACCATCGCATGACAGCGGAGTGACCATAGCGGAACGAATGACCATCGTATGACAATTGTCTGACAACTGAGTTACAATCGAGCTACTATGAATTACTATTGAATTACCATTGATCTTTTTCAAAAACCACCCTCCCATCCACAATGGTCATCAATACCTTCATTTCCAGGATATCTTCCGGATCGATGTTCATCAGGTTCCTGTCGCAAACCGTAATATCCGCCAGTTTACCCACCCTGATGGATCCCCTGATATGGTCCTCAAAGGCAGCATAGGCGTTGTTGATTGTATAGGCTTTCAGGGCTTCATGAACGGATATTTTCTGTTCCGGGAACCAACCTCCTTCCGGTTCTCCATTTATGGTTGTCCTGTTAACGGCTGCATGGATCAGGTATTTTGGGTGTACAAGGTATTCGGCTGCTGAAGTTCCCGGCCAGTCGGAACCGAAGGACAATATGGCTCCATGATCCAGCAACGATTTGAATGCGTAGGCTCCCTGGCATCGTTCATGCCCGATCCGCTCCTCCATCCACCGCATATCATCCGACAGGTGATAGGGGTTCACCTCAGCAATGACGTTTAGTTTCTGAAATCTTGAAAAATCCTCCGGCCGGATAACCTGGGCATGGATGACACGGAAACCTTCCAGGTCTTTCTCAAGATCGGTCATCAACCGTTCGTAGGTATCCAGCATAAGCGCAACACCTTTGGTGCCGATAGCATGGACATTTGAGACAAAGCCGGCCTGGTACCCGGTTTTAATTAGATTGTACATTTTTTCCATATTTCCTGTTTTAAAGTCCGGGTCATCGCTGGTATGCCGGCGGTAATGTCCATAATTTCCGGGTTGGTCATCATAGGGTTCGAAAAAGAGTGCACCATGGGTTCCCATTATTCCATCGATATATCCTTTCAGAGCACCGTATCGCAGCCAGGGATCCGGCTCTTTCGTAACGGGATGAAGTTGCATGGTTAACCCTGACATGCCCAACGCTTCACCCCTTGAAAGGTCAGGACGAAGCCATACGCGACAGGTTAATTCACCATTTTCCTGCAACTCAACAAATCGTTTGGTTTGATCAGGGACAGCGATATCATGGATCTCCACAATGCCGCATTCCCTCAACCACTTTAACGCTGCCCGGTTCTCATCCAGCAACCGTTCATGGGATTTGGGCTCAATTACTTTTCTGATCGCTTCAATCGCATGAGATCGGCTGAAAATCAAACCAGTAGGGGTTCCTTCAGCATCCAGTTGCATCCCTTCAATATCCGCTTCCTCAATCCCTGCTTTAGCCAGCGCGGCAGAATTTGCCAGGGACATTGTCCGGTCGAAATTATAGAGAAAACAGGGATTCTTTTCAGTCAATTCATCAATCATCCACCGATCGGGTTCCCACCGTCCTCCTGCTTCTCCTGACGTCTCTGAGGCCCCCAAAGCCCATTGCTCATAAGCTCCCCATAAACCACCCGTAATCCATTCCCCGTCATCCAGTATATCAACCACCCGCTGAATCTCCTTTTTCAAACCTTCCTCATCAGCCACGGCCAGCAGGTTTGCATCATTGATCAATGAGCCGGCATTGTTAAAATGAACGTGCCCGTCAATAAATCCAGGTAAAACAAAACTCCCCTCCAGGTCGATCACCCGCGTATCGGGGCCAATGAATTTCCTGGCTTCCCTACTGTTTTGAAGCACAGCTGCAATCTTGTTTCCCTGTATGACAATCCCTGATGCCCAGGGCTGCCCGTCTTCCATGGTATACACTTCTCCGTTAACCAAAACCAGGTCTGCCGGTTGCTTTTTGCAGTTGGAATGTGACAGGGTGATGAGCATGGAAATCAACAAAATCAATGTCGAATGTTTCATTATGTAAAGGTTTATGTAAGTAGAATCATTTCTTAAACCCTGAAATCCCGGGTACAGCTAAAATTATGGAAATCCTTAACTTTATCCAACAGTTAACTTGAATTATTTGCTTTATATTTTAATTTTGTGAATTGGTGAATCCTGCATGATATGCTTTCAAAAAAATCACAATATTCGATCTATGCCCTGATAAAACTTGCCCGTGAAAAGGACAAAGGCCCCATTCTCATCCGGGACATTTCCGAAAGTGAGAAAATTCCCAAAAAATTTCTGGAATCTATTCTGCTGGACCTGAGGAACCTGGGAATCGTTGGGAGCAAAAAAGGGAAGGGGGGTGGCTATTATCTGATCAAAAATCCATCAGAAATCAACCTGGCTACTGTCATCCGTAAATTTGACGGACCACTGGCTTTCATTCCTTGTGTATCAAAGAATTATTATGAAAAATGCAACCATGGCAAGGATGAGAGCATGTGTGGTGTTAAGCAGGTATTTGATGAAATACGAATTACAACGGACCGTATGCTACGGAATACGACCATAGCCGATATTATTGAACGGGAAGGCCGTTTACAGTCTTCTGTCAAAAATAAAACAAAGAGTTCGCAACCTATACATAAAACAAGAAAACATGATTAAGAAAAATTTTCTGGTACTCCTTATCGGGGTCACATCAACATTTTATCTCTCCTCCCAGGAGCTGTTTGTCGAAAAAAATCAGGAAGCCATTTTGGCGGTAATGCACTCCATATCCAGTCACAATTTATATGATCATGTGAAGGAGCTTGCTTCCGACAGATACGCGGGACGATTAACAGGAACGGAAGGATACGATAAAGCGGCAAACTGGCTGACCGGTCAGTTCAAAAATGGAAACATCCTGCCAAAAGGAGAAAACGGAACCTATTTCCAGGAATTCGACATCCCTTATACACTGGTCTTCGATGATTGTGCACTGTTTCTTCACCTCAATTCGCCGAATGGGACCATCTTCAAACATTACACTTATGTGAAGGAATTTATCCCGGGTTCTACCTCAGGTTCCGGGGAGATCACTGCTGAAGTGGTGTATGCAGGATATGGCATCACCGCTCCCGAATTGGACTACGATGATTACGCAGGGATCGATGTAAAAGGGAAAATCGTTCTGCTTGAACGCGAGATTCCGGTTTCGGAACAGAACCCGGAATTGTTCAAAAAATGGAGGCCCTATTCATTTCATCAGTACAAATTAAAAAATGCTGTTGACCACGGTGCAAGGGGTATGCTCTATAATTACGGACCCATTGGAAATCCGAACAATGCCTACAATCCAAACTTCATTTACTCACACGTTGGAGATTCCGTTGTGAAAGATATCTTCTCCGGAACAGGGAAAAATCATGATGAGGTAGTCGGTAAAATCAGGGAAGAACGTAAACCACGATCCTTTTATACCGGCAAAACCGTTACCATACGAAACACAACCGAGCACCATCCGGAAGGTCAGGGCAGGAATGTCATAGGCTGGCTTGAAGGGGATGATCCTGAATATAAACAAGAGGTGATTATCGTAGGAGCCCATCTGGACCACCTCGGATCATGCTATGAGATGATGCCTGGTGCGAACGATAATGCCTCCGGAGTAGCCGTTATGCTGGAGGTTGCCAAAGCACTGGCAAAACTTAATGTCCCGATGAAACGTTCCATCCTGTTTATTGCTTTCGGTGCTGAAGAGCAAGCGATTACCGGATCAAAAGCGTACCTGGAACATCCGGTGTTTCCCATTGATAAAAGCATCTGTCTGCTCAACCTTGACGGAGTTGGAAACGGGACCCGGTTGTCAGCTATTGCAGGAGAAAATTATCCGGAAATCTGGCATGTCGTGAACCACGTGAACACAAAATACGTTCATCGCTCTGTGCGTCCCACAAACTTTCCGAATCTTGCACGACCCCGGCTGGATGCTGCCCGGTTCATGTGGGCAGGTATTCCAGGACTCAGCTTCTCAGCATACGGGACAAAATCGTTATACCATGTCCCACAGGATGACATCAGCCTGATAACACCCGAAATAATGGAAGATCTCGCTCAAATCCTGTTTCTTGCCGTCATTGAATTAGCCAATAATTAAAAAGAATTTACTACCTTCGTGACTTTAAAATCTGACCGCACCATTGTTTTTACGGAACGCCGAGGATACAACGCATAGAATACAAACAACACACAACAAAAGGCTTACTATTATGGGAAAAGGAGACCGCAAAACCAGAAGAGGCAAACTGTTTTCAGGAACCTATGGTGTAAGAAGACGGAGGAAAAAAGATAAACCGGCTATCCACAAGAAATTCACACCTCCTGTCTCTGAAAAGAAAAAACCCCAGAAAGCTACGGAAAAAGAGCCTGAAGTAGAAGCTCCTGAAGAAGCCGTTACCGAAGAAAAGGTCGTCGACCAAAAACCAACAGCAAAAGAAAGTAAAGCCCATGAAAAAGAGGCAACAAAAAAGAAAACCGTATCCGCGGACAAACCGCAAGAAGAAACCAAATCGCCTGAAAAAGAGGTAACAGAAGAGAAAACCACTGCTGCGGAGAAACCGGAAGAAAAAACCAAAGCTGCCGAAAAAGAGGTGAAGAAAGAGAAAGCTGCTTCTGCGGAGAAACCCAGGGGAAAAAAGACAACCGCCAGCAAGAAAACAACCAAAGGCGAAAAGAAGAAAGAAGAGAAACCTGCAGCAAAAGATAAACCGAAGGAAAAAACAACCACGTCTGCCAAAAAGAAAACCCCGGCAAAAACTGCTTCAAAAACAACAACTGGCAAAAAAGAGCCGGCTAAAAAACCTGCAAAGAAAAGCAAAACAGAAAAAAAATAGCCGGGAGCCTCAGCGGATTATTCCTTTTTTTTCGTTCGTGACCGGTTGATAAATAAAAAGCCCATACCCAGAAGGATTACCAGAACGACAATCCCAACAATCATTTTCGCTGAACCGGCAGATCCCTCCTCGCCCATCTGCTCATTTTCCTCGGGCTCATAAAAAATGGGATCCATATCATCAATGGAAACACTATCCTGCGATGGGATCAATTCTTCTTCCTGATCCTGGAAAAAAACGTTCATCCCATCCATAACCCTGCCGGTGCCCAGTCCTATTGCCAGTAAAAAAACAAGTAATAATGCAACTTTTTTCATTTTATCTGATTTTTCTCAATCTCTCCACAAAGGTAATGACGAATGGTCAATTTGCAGATATCCGATCGTAGAATTTTTTTGCCATTTGCATATCTCCCTTCTCTTCATAGTACTTCCCCATTTTTAACAGAAGAGGAGAATAATCCGGATTTAAGCGCAAACACCGTCTAAGGTAAAAGATGCCCATCTCATCGTTTTTTTCGTCAAGAAAAATCTCCCCCAGCTTATAGCAGGAAGGAAAATACCTCGGGTTAACCTCCAGGTTCTTTATCAATATCTCTTTTGCAGTTGCAATCCTGTTTTCCAGCAAGTAGATTTCTGCCATCAAATCCATGGCAACATCGTAATCCGGATAAATGGTGGTGACCCTGTCAATGACCTTCCGGGCAGAATCCATCTCCCCTTCTTTGATATACGCCAGTGCTAAATTCAGGTGTACGGACTCATTCTGCGGATCGCCCGTTAACGCGCTCTTCAAAGTTTGTACTGCAAGGGGATACTCCCCTCCCTTCAGCAACCGCGAACCCCTCAGATCATTTTTTGAGGGTCTGACAAGTATGGCACAAACAGGGACACCCTCTGCCTTGATGGTATGCAAGGTGTTTCCAGGTGGCCAGATCGCATTCCTCAGCTGAAAAGGGTGTATGTAACTATTCCCGATGATTGCATAATCCCAGTCAACATTTCCTCTCTCATAATATTTCATATAGGACACCTTATCAACAGACTCACACTCTCTAAAAAACCAGGAGACGGGGAAGTTGGCTGCAACAATGACCTTCTCACGAACATCTCTCTCAGACAGATATTGGATGAGCCATTCAGATGCTTCTCGCATGGAATGGAAATAGTAATCGGTTTCATACGTGCCATAGGCACCCCGGAGGCCACCAATCCATTCGTTATAATAGAGATACTGGTAGGGATGGTTTCGTACCATGAACCGGACAGGATGAAATGCCATAATCAGAAAACCAATAGTGACAACCACCCTTACGATCCTGGTAGAATACCTTGCCAGCAGGTATTCATACCCGAGCCCGGATAAAATGATCAGCGGAGGATACACAAACAGAAGATGGCGCCAGGCACCATACAGGTTGCTATCCTTATAAATAACAAAAAGTACAGGAAAAGCAAAGCTGATGAGCAGTAAAAAGATGAAAATCCATCTCCGGGATTTCATGATCCCCCTCATAAATACCAGGAACAGGATTATTCCCATCCATACCAGTGTTGGAATGGTTATCAACATGTACTTCAAGAGGTAGTACCATGGAAGCTGGTCAGACCAGATATATTCCCCTTCAAAGATTTGACGCAGTGTTGTGGGGAAAGATGCCATTACCCGGAAGGCGGTCACCGGATTTTTTACCGGGTTTTCCAGCGCATAGGGCCAAAAAAGCAATCCCATCAGGTAGCCCCCCACAGAAACCAGGATAACGACAAGAAAAGACCGGGAAACAACCGGCAGGGTTACGAGTGCCCTCTCCTTTAAAAAGTAGCTCAACAGGTACAGCCCGGTAAAAAAAAGCAGATAAAAGATCAATACTGCCCCACCAATCCGGATACTGATTGCCAGAGCTATTCCGAGAATCAAAAACAACACATAACGGAACCGGGGCTTTGGTAATCCCTCAATTAAGTGGAAGAGAAAGTAAAGGGCTACGATATACCCGAAGGCAAAAGGGATATCCTTCAGGTTGTTGAAAGCATGTCCCACAAACCGGGGTGATAAAAAAAGGATGAACAGGGTGAATACACCCGCCCGGTAACCGGAAAGAAAAACAGCCAGAGAAGCCGCAACAAGAATGGCAAACCACCCGATAATGGCATTGCAAACATGCCTGAAACGGTAAATATCTTCAATGTTGAACCAGTTGATCAGCAGGGTGGTAAAATTATCAAATGACTGTCCATAGTACGCAAGATGGCTTTCAGGAGTAAATAATGCAGCCGTGTCCTTACCAAATGATGTATAATAGTCCAGTACCTTTTGGGAATGGATGTAGTGCACCTCCTCATCACCTGAAATTCCCGCATCCAGCGATAGAAAAGGCAACAAAACAAGCCCGAGAACTGCCAGGATGTAAAAGGTCTTTTTCCAGGAAAAATAACTGGTTAACAGGTGAAGGATGGATGGAAAGCCGGATTCGCTCAAGTGTATTTTTTTCTGATAATATAAATGGGCCTGTTCTGTGATTCTTTATATATCCTGAAAATGTATTCCCCCATAACTCCCATAAATGTCAACTGGATAGAACCCAGAAAATAGATACTGAGCAAGGTTGACGGCCAGCCCAGGGGTGCAAATCCAAAGATCTTTGCAATGATGACATAGATGCCGGCAAGCAGGAAAACAATGACTCCGATTAAACCGAGGACCAGGCAAATTTTCAATGGGATTCGTGAAAAAGAAAAAATAGCATCCGCACCCAGGCTTAACAATTTCCGTAATCCCATTTTTGATCTACCGGCTTTGCGTTCACCCCGGTCATAATCAATAAATCCATGGCGGAATCCGATGAAGGAGCGTAAACCGGGAAGATATCTTGTCTTTTCTCCCATGGAGAGCAATGCCTCCAGGGCTTCACGGTTTATCATGGAAAAATTTCCGAAATTATCAACCCCTTTTAAACCCGATATCCGCTTGAAAAATAGATGAAACAGATTGATGATCAATCTTTTCTTCTTTCTTTCCCCCCGCGACTTCCTCCGGCCGTTTATGATATCGTATTCCCCGGTTAGAAGCTTCTGATACATTTCTTCAAGCAATTCGGGTGGATCCTGCAGATCACCGTCCATCATGGCTACAAACTCACCACTGGCGCATTCCAACCCGGCTGTAATGGCTGCAGGATGACCGAAATTTTTTGAAAGGGATAGAATCTTTACCCTCCCATCCTCCTGATGATAGCCTATCAGTTTATCCAGGCTGCCATCACCAGAACCATCATCCACATAAATGATCTCAAACTGCTCCGTTATGCCGGATACAACGTCGAATGTACGTCGATGGAGTTCATCCAGCAGCTCCACTTCATTATAGACCGGAATGACGACTGACAGGTTCATTTTCAGATGGGTCTGTTACTCCTCGAATGCTGCATCAAATGCCACATCAGAGGGTTTAAAGTCAATGCTTCTCACGAATTCACACGATTCTTTGGCCCCTTCTTCCCGGTCCATACCACTGTCTTCCCACTCAATGGAAAGAGGGCCGGTATACTGTATCCGGTTGAGTGCCCGAATGATCTCCTCGAACTCAATATTTCCTCTTCCCACGCTTCTGAAATCCCAGAACCTCCGCCTGTCACCAAAGGGGATATGGCCTCCGAAAACACCAGCTTCTGTCGGGAAAGGAGACCACCCGACATCTTTCATGTGCACGTGAAAGATCTTTTTTGCAAACCGGTAGATAAATTCAATATAATCTACGCCCTGGTATCCCATATGACTGGGATCATAGTTAAAGCCAAATGCCGGATGATCATGAATCGCCGAGAGGGCTTTTTCAGCAGAGGCAATATCAAAAGCGATCTCTGTAGGATGAACCTCCAAACCAAACCGGACACCCGCTTTCTTAAACTCATCCATGATGGGTGTCCATCGCTCGCTGAAATCCTGGTATCCTTTTTCTATCATGTCCGGTGGTATCGCTGGAAAAGAATAGTTCAGGTGCCAGATGGAGCTCCCGGTAAATCCATTCACAATATCCACACCCAGTCGTTTAGCTGCCAGTCCGGTCTTTATTACCTCCTCAGCAGCCCGCTGTCGAACGCCTTCCGGATCTCCGTCTCCCCAAACGTATTCGGGCAAAATACTCTTGTGCCGTTCATCAATCCGGTCACACACAGCCTGGCCAACAAGGTGCGTGGAAATGGAATATATCTCCAGGTTGTATTTCTTCAGGAGCTCCAGCTTTTTCTCACAATATGCTGAATCGGCCTTATCCACCTCAAAATGATCACCCCAGCATGCAATCTCAATCCCATCGTAGCCAAATTCGCTGGCTTTTTGACATATCGTTTCAAAAGAAAGGTCGGCCCACTGGCCGGTGAACAATGTAACAGGTCGCGCCATGATGGATTTTTTTTATAGGTAAGATAATAAAAATCTCTGTTTTTTTCAAGCCTTGCAATCAAATCACCGGCAGTTTCCATGGATCACGGTATACCGGTTTGATGAGCTGATTCGCTTCTTCACTATTCACAAATTCCTTCTTCTCGCTATTCCAGAAAAGTTTTTCACCCATCCGGAAAGCAATGTTTCCCATATGAGCAAAAATAGCAACATCTTTCCCAACACTGACCGGGCAATTGGGTTTCTTTCCTGTCCGAATGGACTCAACAAAATTTCCGATGTGTTCATAAAAACCGCCCGGGCCTGAACGGTAAGGCACCGCTTCCATTTTATCCTCATCCCTCGTTTTCTTTTCCGGAAACACCTGCCATCCACCCCGGTTGACCATCAGGGTTCCGTTATTCCCCTGGAAAAGGATTCCATGCCCCTGTTTTTCCGGGCCAATTCCCAGGCATACGGAATGCTCCCAGCTGATTACAAAATCATCGAACTCATAAAGTATCTGCAGTGTATCCGGGGTTTCTCTGGCACCTTTCGGATAGGACAATTTACCTCCGCTGGCAACGATACTGTTCGGTTCAGTGACACCCATGCCATACAGCGTATAATCCAGCATGTGCACACCCCAGTCTGTCATCAACCCACCGGCATAATCCCAGAAGTATCTGAAGTTATAATGAAACCGGTTTTTGTTGAAAGGACGTTCCCTGGCCGGCCCGAGCCAGAGGTTATAGTCCACTTCCGGTGGTGCTGCTTCATCTTGCACAACCGGAAGGATCTCTTTACCGGTATAGGACCATGCTTTCACCCTGCTGATTTTACCAAGATCACCGGACCGGATAAAATCGACAGCCTCCTGCCAGTGCGGTCCGCTTCTCTGCCATTGCCCAACCGTCACCCTCAACTTATCATACCGCTCGGCTGCTTCTGCCATAATGCGGCACTCCTCAATGGAATTAGCCAGGGGCTTTTCAACATACACGTGCTTCCCTGCCTGAAGGGATTCAACCATCATCAGGCAGTGCCAGTGATCGGGTGTACTGATGATCACCACATCAATATCCGGGTTATCCAGCAATTCACGGTAATCCTTATATAGCAAGGGTTTCTGATTAAACTCCTCTTCAACTTCCTTTGCCCTGGCATCCAGGATCCTGGAATCGATATCACACAAAGCTCCACACACAACCTTATCCTGATTCAGGAATCCTTTCAGGTTTGCAAATCCCTGGTTACGAATTCCAATGGCTCCAACGATGAGCTGTTTGTTCGCACTGGAACATCGCAAATTTATGGGTAATGAAGCGGCAACTCCGGTTACAACAGCTGCTTTTGCTGATGTTTTTAAAAACTTCCTTCGTGATGGATTCATGATAACAAGGGTTTATATGATGATAGGGATCGATTTTACAACTCTCTGATCCAGATTTTCCTGTAGCTTACCGGATTGCTATGATCCTGGAGCATCAGGGGCAGCTTCTCCTCATGAAAACGATAGGGTGGCCTCCCGATATAATCCGTAGGCCCCTTTATCTCCACATGATTCTGAACCAATACGCCGTTGTGAATGACCGTAATATAGGCAGGCGATGCAAGCGTTTTGTCGGTGTTGAAACGTGGTGCGGTAAAAATAATATCATACATCTGCCATTTGCCCGGTTCCCTGCACGCATTGACCAGCGGGATATACTGTTTGTAAATGCTTGCTGCCTGACCGTTGTAATAGGTCTCGTTTTCATAGGAATCAAGCACCTGCACTTCATACAGACCCATCAGGTAAACGCCGCTGTTGCCTCTTTCCTGGCCTTCCCCTTCAACTTTTCCCGGAGCCCTCCATTCCAGGTGGAGCTGAGCATCTCCAAAAGGCTGCTTCGTTCTGATGCTTCCTGAACCTGGTACGACAGTCATTGATCTTCCACGCACCTTCCATTTTGCTTCCCCCGAATCGGTGGTCCACTTTGAAAAATCCGTCCCATCGAACAAAATGATTGCATCGCTTGGGGGATCATCCTTTTCTCCCGGGACCACCACATCCGGTTTTCCGGACCAATCTTCCGTTTCTTCGGGGGCTTGTGAAAGCCCTTTGTGCATACTCAATAAAAGCAGGATCAGTGCCAGGTAAAATATTTCCCTCTTTTTCATGGCTGTTTAACCTATTATTTCCTCAATCTTTCCAGCGCAAATTCTGCCATTTCCGCCACTTCAGGATTTTCAGTGAGTTTTTCCAGTGTCGGGATACAATAATCTGAACCCATCCAGCTCAACTCCCTGCAAAGCTGTTTTTTACATTCAGCCGTAGCGTCTGATTCACACACTTTCACCATCTCCTTTTCAAATATCAGCAGGGTTTCTGCTGTTCCATCCGATTTTCTGATGCGGTTGCTGAGGTCGGCAAGGTATTTCCTGCTTTTCCCGATTTCATAGGTAGCAATTCTATTCATCAGCTCATCGAGTGCAAGGGGCTGGTAGTCCTCCCAGAAGAAGGTACTGGCAGCGTTCGGGAAATCGGGATGAACAGGCTGTGTAACCTGCCCTGTAGCAGCCCATTCTGCCCCACGTAAAAAGGTCGTAATAAAGCCGGCACAGTGGAGCGCTGATTCCTTGTTTTCCGGATCAGGATGACCCAGGGCATCATGGTAGACCCTGCCTTCTCCGAAAGTAACGATAAAGAGAACCGGTTCATCCCTTCCTGTTCCCCCGGTAGTCGTATCGGAGAAAGCGGTTGCCAGTATGGTAAGATTTTTCGCTGGCCCCCTCAACCCTCCGTACAACTCATCGTTTCCATGCAACCAGCTATCCGGTAGTCCCTTCAGGATCGGATGTTCTTTATCCCGGTTCACCACCAGGAATTCATGCGCTTCACCATGCTGACCCGTTTCCCCTGGGATATCTTCTGTTACCATCTCTCCATCCTTCCAGTAACAGTAGGGTCCTGCATGCTCATCACGGCCTCCCCATCCCCCAAGGCCTGTGATCTCATTGTACTCAGGCCAATCCGGGAATGACATGCCGGCACCATGGTAAACGACCACACCTCCACCATTTTTCACATAATCCACAAAAGAGTTTTTTGTTTGCTCGCTCCAAGGATCACCATCATAGTTCAAAACAACGAGGTCAAAGGCTGAAAAATCCGGATTAAATCCGCTCATTTCCTCACCCCCGGAAGGGCTTTGAGCAACTTCTACCCTGAATAATCCCGAACTTTCTATGATCTTTTCCAGTGCCTCAGTACTTGTTTTCCAGTCATGAACACTTTGACCCGTGATGATCAGGGCCTTCATTTCCGGACTTCTCTGGCAGGAATAGAACAATCCTGCGATTATTCCAAGGGAAATGGAAAGCATGAAAAAGCGTATCCAGTCAATAGAATGAATTATTTTCATCCGTTTGATATTCTTTAATAATGATTGCATTGTATTAGGATTTAAAGATTCGTTACGAAGAAGCATTCCATGGAGTCCGGAAAGGCTTGGATAATAAGCGGTTTGCAATACTGCTATTGGTAAATATTTCCTGTTCCGGATCCCAGGTCAGTTTCTGACCGGTCAGCATGGCAATTTCACAGAGCAAGCCGACACTGATTGATCGATGGGCTGTCTGTACCGGTGCTATGGTTGGTTTCCGAGAACGGACACAATCGAGGAAGTTCTGCCAGTGATCCGTGCTGTAATAGAGTTTGCCTTCCTCAGGGATCTCATTTTCAAGGATTGAGGGATTACTGGCTTGCAGGACATTTCCCCGTGCCACATGGATCCAACCTTCATCTCCATACCAGGCTGCACCCATTCCGAAGGGTAATCTGCTCCGGTTTGCAACCCGCATGACGATACCATTAGCATAGGTACAGTTGCAGTCATATTCGACCGGCACATCGAATATTCCCTCTCTGGGGTAAACCCCCGTTCCTTCCACTTCAACCGGTCCGGTACCTTCCAGATCAAGACCCCAGTGTGCAATATCAACATGGTGGCCTGCCCAGTCGGTCAGCTGCCCTCCTGAATAATCCAGTATCCATCTCCAGTCCCAATGAGAGACACCACGGTACGGAACTGCAGGAGCAGGTCCCAGCCAGAAGTCCCAATCGAGGGATTCGGGTACCGGTATAACGGGCGGTGTCCCGATCAGGGCTCCGCCATCGGGTAAGCCGACTTCAACACGGTTAACCTTCCCGATAAATCCATTCCGCACCAGCTCACAGGCTTTGCGAAAATTGTCCACTGATCGCTGCCAGCTTCCTGTTTGCCAGATAATGTTGTTTTCTTCACAGGCAGAAGCGATTGCCCGGCCCTCCCGGATGGTTCTTGCCAGGGGTTTCTCACCATAAATATCCAGTCCCTTTTTGGCTGCTGCCACAGTGATGATCATGTGCCAGTGATCGGGCAGGGCGATGGAGACAGCATCCAGTGTCTCTTTATCGAGAAATTCCCGGAAGTCATGATACGTTCGGCATTCGGCATTATTGTTCACCTCATCAACAATCTGTTTTGCCCGATCGCGGTGGTTCCTGTCAACATCGCAAACGGCTGCGTACCGGGTCTCTTTTTTCCCGAGGAAATTTCGCATATTCCCGGTTCCCTGGCTTCCAACACCTATCGCTCCCATGACAATCCGGTCACTGGGTGCAACGGCCCCTCCCCTTCCAAGCGACGAGGCCGGGATAATGTGGGGAAATGCTATAATTCCGATGGTTGAAGAGATCGTACTTTTAATGAACTTTCTCCTGTTGCTTTTCTTCCGTTCCATATGAAATAAATTTATATTTTGTATAAAAAACTCATCATCAAAGCATTAATTGATTTTAACAGCAGTACCCGGTACGGGAACCTCAAACCTCATATCCACAGGTCCCATTTCCAGTTTTTCAGGCCCCAGTTTCAGGTCTGAATTCAGGATCTCATCCCAGGTGATCTTTTTCCCGGTGTAGGCTGCCTCTCTTCCCATGATGGCTGTGAGGGTAGAATGGGCTGTCTGTTCGGCTTCATTCACATACTGCCCGGCACGAATGGCCGTCACCAGATCGATATGTTCCTGGATATACTCCGAAATATTCAACGTTGTCAATGACTCACCCTTCTCATCCTTCGGGTACTCATATTCCCATTTTATAGTGCCATCCGGATTATAAATCCTGTTTTCACAATTTGTATACCCTTCGGTTCCAACAACCACTTCCCCGACACCATTGGCACAATTATCGATCTGCCGCGACATGCTGTGTGAACTCAATCCGTTACCAAAATCAAAATCGATGCTAAAAAAATCATACTGATTCCCGGTAACACGCCGGTGTCTGCCGCCATAACCGATGGCACTTTGGGGTAACTGTCCCATAAACCAGTTTACCACATCAATATTGTGCACGTGGGTATCCAGTATGTGATCACCACTCAGCCAGGTAAAATTGTTCCAGTTCCGGATCATATACTCCATGTCGGACCATCCCTCCTCCCGCAACCGGAACCAAACATGCTCCTGGTTCCAGAAAGCTTTTGCTGCCACGATCCGGCCAATGGCACCGTTGGCAACCTGTTTGTATGTTTCAATATAGTCCCTTTTGTGCCTGCGCTGGGTGCCTGTAACGACACACAATCCAAATGCCCTGGCTTTTTGTGCTGTACTCAGTATCGAGCGTATACCCACCGGATCTACGGCAACCGGTTTCTCCATAAAAACGTGTTTCTTTGCCTTGATGGCAGCACTGAAATGTTCCGGTCGAAAATAGGGCGGAGTGGCAAGGATAACCACATCGATATCTGTTTCCAGCAGTTTCAGGTATCCGTCGAATCCGGTAAAGCAATTCTCTTCCGGAATATCAATGTCATACTGGTTAAATTGTGCACGGCAAGCATCAATCCGTTCCTGGAACAAATCCGCAAGTGCTGTAATTTCAAGGTTTCTGCCTGCGCTGATGAAGTTCTTTGCTGCTCCGGTTCCCCGGTGTCCTGTTCCAACAAGCCCGGCTTTCAACTTCTGTCCGTCCGGTGCCATATCCAGCAGCGGGGGTAATCCCAGTTCTTCATGTGATTTTTTCCTGCTGCAGGAAGAGATTGCTGCACCCATACCGAGTGTTCCAATGGTGCCCGCAATGGCAGCAGTTTCAAGAAAATGCCTTCTTGTCACGTTCTTGCTGTTCTTTTCCATCTCTGTCTTATTTTATATCATGTATGACCTACTGCTTTGTCACCAACGACTCTACCTCGCAAACTACGCGAAAACCAACATGGATACAGTCCGAGTACCACCAGATGCTTTTCGGTATCTGCGGATCGGTCACCAACCATGCCTCGGTCCTGGTATAATCCCGTGCTGCAGATCTCAAATCTGAAGCATCACTGCGGTATGATCCTCCGCGGATAACATGTTCTGTTCCACTGACAGGGCCTGTGGGATCCACAACAGGTTCCCCGGAATAGGAAGCATATGCATCCGGGGCATACCAGTCCTGGCAAAATTCACTGACATTCCCCGGCATATTAACCAAACCAAACGGATTGGGTTTCACTTCCGAGGGTTCATGCGTTTTTCCTTCACCGTTCAACAAATAGATCACATAGGAATTAATCACTGAAGTATCCGGTTTGAATATTTTTTTCATAAACCCATCCGCGCTAAAATCCTTTGGTTCACCCTGGAAGAAATAAGGACCATCGGTACCTGCCCTGCATGCGTATTCCCATTCGGCTTCTGTGGGTAAACGGTAGGTTTTCCCGGTAACTTTGCTTAACCACTGGCAGTATGTTTCCGCCGCAAAATGGGACATGGTAATTGCCGGTCTGTCGCCCTTACCCCATCCCTGATCGGGGGCACCCCAAGGCGGTGTTGCACCGGTTATGGCATCCACCCCGGCTTCCTGTTGCAGTTCCTCCAGGCTCTTCCGCCCTTCGGATGCAGTGGCATTGAAAAAAGCCAGGTACTCATTCCAGGTCACTTCCATTTTCCCAATCCAGTAGTCACTGACCCTGACCCGTCGTACCGGTCCTTCATGCGGCTTCCGGAAATCTTCCGATTCGGGGCTTCCCATATTGAATTCATCACCGGAAATGGCAACCATCTCAAATGAAACGCTTGTCTGCGGTATATGCTCGGTGAAGTCCTTGAATTCATCGACCACTGCCGGTTCAGAATAAACTTCTACCGGCTTGGTAACGATCTTTCCAAAATCAACATTTTTGGCATGAATTGCATTTTCATCATAATGGCCAACAGAAAGGTGACAATTCAAACAGGTCACTGTTTCCTCCTGCTGTGTATAGTGAAGATGTGCTTCATCCCCCTCTTTTGACAGGGTGGAAGGGAAAAGATTGTCATGGCAATCCATGCATCCGCTCATGTAGGTATAGTGAATTGCATTTTCGAGGGTTGACTTTTCCTCCCAGTTGATCTTATCCGCATCCTTAAACCACTCCCCATAAACATCTTTTACTCCGTGTTTGATTTTCATCATGAGATGGTTATCCCCCTTGGGTGGGAGATGGCACTCTGCACAGTGAACAATCACTCCGCTCTGGTTGTCATAATGGGTCGATTGCCTCCAGGTTGGTTCAACATGTCGATGGGAATGACAGGATAGGCAGTAGGCGTCCGTGGATGTGTATCGCACGGCACGATTTCCAAGAAAAATAAGCAAAGCTGTGATCAGGATACCACTAAGAAAAACATACGCTGCTCCTTTCTCGAATAATGAACGCAACCCGGAAAATAATACATTAAACTTCATAGAAACTGAAAAAAATGATGATGAAATCCCTCAGGAAGAATTAGCGTAAATGCAAACTTCCTGTAAAGATAGCATAGAATGATCAATGAATTTATCCAATTCACCCATTTAGGATAAATCTAAATAAGATAAACCTCTACTCACCGGGGGACTTGGAGCCACCCGGTGATTCAGATGATAATTCTTTCAGTCCCGTTACCGGGACGCACATTGTATTGAACTGAAATAAACAGCCGTTGAAACGGCTGCCTATTACCTTTCTATCCCTACGGGATGAAAGATATTAAAAAAAATTGTGTTTCCGGAATGCCGTGTGTTATTGATGCATGATTATATGAGTCCCGGAGGGACTTTGAGGTAATAGCCAGCCAGTTTACTGGCTGGTGTTAATGTAAAAAAATCCACACAGCCCGTAGGGCTTGAAAGCAAATAGGATAAAGCTACATTCCGCGGATTACCTAGAGTAACATCGTGAGTCAGGATTTCACCCGATGATTAGTAAACCTGTCGCTGTCTATATTGTTCCTAAAAGGGTTTTTGGTAACAAAAATCTTTATATATGGTTACCTATTCCTCCAGCAAGCCTGGTACCAGCTTAAATGTTTCAATAGCATATTTGCCTATTCCCAGGTTGATGTGGTTTTTCCTGGCAGGAATTTCGACACCCTCCTCTTCAATGATATTTGTTTTAAACGCTTTTTTCAGATCAAAATGGGAAGTCATGGTATTGTCTCCCTCATTGCCTTCTGATTCATAAACCCTTACTATCAGGCTATTATCATCATCACATTTTTTTATTGCAGAAATGATTACGTTCCCACGATCCACTGAAAAAAAGCTGAGTTCTTCGGGCAATGTTTCGTTTTCCGATCCTGGGGGATTGAGAATAACAAGCAACTTCTCATTGGATTGCCTGCCAAATTTATACCCGTTTTTCCAATCGGGCTGATGGGAAGTCAGTGAAAAGGAGAAGTGATGATCACCGGTCTGGAGGTACTCATTCCCCTCTCCATGGCAACTTCTTCTGGAAGCCAGCAACAGGGGTTGTAACACGGGCTTTCTGATCCCCTGGTCAGTAGGATCAATATAATCTGCAACAGCCACGGATGAGGAGAGGGTTATCCCGATCTTTTCATCATAGGCTGCAATCCAGTTTTCTATTCCCCTTGGATGGATCTCTTTGCAGGGTGTCACATATCGTTCACCCGCTGCCCCTTTTATTTCATCTTTGCCAACTTCAACAACGCCAAAGGGGACTTCATAAGCGACCTTCCCATTGGGAAGATCGAGTGGAAGAGCCATACGGTATTCACGGTACAAAACACCCTCCCAGTCGATCAGTGAAACCTCAATATCTACCCGTTTTATGTCATTATAGATGATCAATCTCTGCTCTACAATGGCATTCCGGATGGGTTGACGCATGGCAAACAGACTGAATACCTCTCCCTTTTCAACCCGTTTCCATTCAACGCTATAATTGGAAACCCTGTCGAATCCTTCCATGGTAGGTTGTTGAATATCTGCAAATTCTCCGGCACCGTTCCCTTCTGATCTCATGGTAAACACTTCACCGCCTTTAAGGTTTGAACCGTCAAGCAGGTTCTTCCCCAGCTCCTTATCAACGATCTGCTCGATAATGCCATTGGACAGGGTGATACGATAGAAGTCGTTTTCGTAACCCGTTACCCTGCTTAGTGAGTGTTCCTCCCTTTTCTCCGGGGAAGGGTTCACGTAATAGGTTTTATACCCTATCGACGGAACATCTTCTGCCACATAATGAAGGACTGCATTCTTCAATGTTCCATCCGGATACCTTACTACATCAGTCAACTGACTCTTAATCAACTTCCCCTGGTGATCCTGTACCATTGCATTCTTTCCCCAACCCGCTTCCAAATCAAGAGTGATGTGAACAGGATCACTCCTTTTCCAGGAAAGGCTGTTGAAGACGATTGCCGGGATCCCTTTGCTTCTGTCTGTTCTGATTTTTGAACTGATCGAGTTCAGGGCGGTGCTGGTTATATCCATGGCTTCACAAAGAGCAAATTCAAATTTCTCCAGAAAAACCGAATCGGTTATCGCACCATTTTTCCCACCCCATCCATGGTCAGGGTATATTTTTGCCTCCCATGCCCTGGTCAGGCGATCCTGTGGATATGCCTCAAATGATTCATCCAACAAGGCATCAATGGCAGAAAATTTCTCAGCAACTGTCATTGAAATATCTGCTTCACGGCTGGCCTTCAATGCTTTATGGTGAGAAGGACCGTGAATATAAAGCCAGACAGCTGGTCTTTCGCCCATGATGGAGGGAAGTTCTCCGGCAGATTTTGCAAAATCCCGGATGAATTTTCTGGCTGAAGTCAGCTTTATTCCTGGCAGTTTGATCGGATGCTGTGTCCCAAATTCATCCTCAAAAGAGGACAGGGTATGCCATTGATCAATCATCGGGCTGTAATCTTCAGCAGGACTCATATCCCAGTCAGATAAGAGGGGCACCACAGGATCTGATCCTGCTGATAACATCTGTTCTCCCCACCAGACAGCCTGATCGGCAATATGGGCTGCTGCACTGAAAAAATCCCGATGCAGATGCGGAAAGGACAAGGAATAATGTCCGGGTGAATAGGTTGTTACGAAGGATCCATCCGGGCTATACCACCTGAAAACGCCCATTTGATGCCGGCTGATCACCATCTGTTCGGTGCCGGCTTTCCTGGCAATCTGAGGCATCTGTAATGTCCTGCCGGGAACATCAACATTCCAGTAGGTATCCGGTTTATATCCCTTGAACTCTTTCGTAAGCCATCGGGCACCCAGATAAAACTGTCTGACCAGTGATTCACCGGAATACATCTCTTCGTAGGGTTGAATATAGGTTGATCCTGATGTTAACCTTCCGGAATGAAGCAATTCGGCAAACTCCTCCTTCTGCTCCGGATGGCGTTCAATAAACTCCCGGACCATCAGTACGTCCTCAATGTCGAACCGGTAGTCCGGATCAATGCGGGCCTGTTCAAACAGAGGGGAAAGCAACATGGTATCCCGCTCAATGATACAATTTTCAGGGCTATCCATCCAGGCGATATCCTGGTGACTTGAGTTCATCAGGTAGATTTTACCATTGCCCTGGCTTGCGCCGGATAATTTCTTCAGGCTATTGATTAATTGTGGTTTATAGACGATTCTGGTTTTCAGGATCCATGTCCCGTCCGTCTGCTCAGAAACCTGGTTAATAACAAGGGTCGGGTCTCTGAGTTCAGTCATGGATTCCCCGGTAAAGAGACCAGGGATTTCAAGAATCTTTCGGTTTTGATGAAACAGGGAAAAAGGAGTATGCATCAATTTACTCTTTTCGCCTGTCAATGAAAAAGTTCCACGCGAAACAGAATCATACAGATCCATTTCAACGGGATGAACGGTTTCGCCAACCCGGCAGGAGAGTGTTTGGCCTGCCATATATTCCGGTGCAACCAGAATGAAGGAATGATCCTCTCCGGCAGAATGTCCGGTCAGGTCAAACCACCCTTCATAATCAGATGCCCTGTGAAGGCAAAAAAGGACGTCCGGAGCCTGATACACAATACACCAGGTATTGGTTCCAGCGGCTTCACCAACCACCTTAATGCGCACTCCCTCTCCGGGCGTTAACCAGGATGATGGAGCATGGAGGGACATGTATCCATGACCATCACCATGGCGATCGGTCATAAACTGAGAGAATGCCAGTTTTCCGCCGTCGTCACTGCTCACTTCCCAGGACTCCGAAGGGTTGGTAAAAACAAATTTCAAATCCCCGTTGACATACATGGAGAATTCCTTGTCCATGTTCGGTTTATCCATCGCTGCTATCCAGAGAAAATCTGCAGCTTCTCCGTGCCAATCAGGCGGGATCTTACCCGTGACCCATTCGATTGCCATGTTCCCATCGGTGGTGCGGGTGAGCAATGAGGATGTGACATCTTCACGAATTGATTCATAGGTAAATTGATTGCCCCCGAGATTTTCAGAAAACCCTTCAAACCAACCGCGGGTTTTTCTGCTTAACCGGTTCTGGTTTTCTATCCTCCCTCCCAGTTCTATTTGAGCATCTGCTCGTTGCATATTTGTCAAAATTATCAGAAAGATAAAAAACAATACAAACATTGCTCGTTTCATCAATTCTAATTTTCAATTTTCCTATTGCATGGACAGGATCAACTCTCTGGTCCCATATTTTTTTGTTGCTTCAATCAATGCCCTGAAATTCTCAGGGGGTGTATTTCTGCCCATGGCACAACCTGTACTTACAAACACTCCCTTCCCTTTTGTATCGGTAATGATCTTCCTAACGGCATCTTCAATATCATTCTCAGTCCCCAAAACCATGGGGTCAGAGGGATTAATATTTCCCATTAAAACAGTATCCGGAGGAATTTCCTCTCTTGCCTTACCCATATCGACCTGCCAGTCGATTTCAAGGATATGTGCTCCGGTTGCCCCCATCTGTGGAAGGATGGAAACCGTGTTCCCACAGATATGAATGGACAGGGGGATGCCATAATCCTGCACTTCATCAGCCATCAACTTCTCAGGTTCCCATGCAAAATCACGGTACATTTCCGGTGCTATCAGGTTAGGGCCGGCAAGAGCATCACCGATGGAGGTCACATGTGCACCGGCATCTTTCTGGGCTTTTGCAAAGGCAATACAGGCCTTTCTGCAATAAGCAATAACATCCCGGATAACCTGGGGATCCTCGGTCATCAGGTCAACCATAAATTGTTGGGTACCGCGCAACAGGCTAGCCATACTGAAGGGACCCTGATCAGCTCTTCCCATAATGAATACATAATCTCCAATGGCATCCACGAGTGTCCGGGTTGCTTCAATCCATTCGGGAAGCCTTCCCGCCTTAAGGGGATCAGGCACTTCCAGGTCGTAAACATCACGCAAATCCTTAAGCACCGGTTTCGATTCATCAACAATTGCGGGTTCATCATCCCGCAGAATAATCCGGGCACCACAGGCTTCAGCCAGGGAAGCATCATCAAAATCAATAACACAGCCATCGTAGCCGTATTTTTCCTGGCACCGGATGTGGGTTTCTGCCATACGCTTCCCGTTCCGGTTGATATCCCCCATCCGCAACCCTGCATCCATTATTGAGAACATAAAACTTTGCGGGACAACAGGAACCCGGTCAGGTATTTCCTGATTCAATACTGAAAAGCACCGCTCCTTTGAAGTCATTGGATCAGCCTTTTATTCGCCTAACTTAACGAGATCAGAAACACCCCTGATATTCATTTACCGGTCAGTCCGGTGCCCCCTGACGGAATTCCAATTCAGAAAAAACAGGATAATGATCTGAGATATAATGATCCTTTTCATGTATCGGATAAATTCCATGCTGAAGGACCGTGAATGAATGATTTACAAAAACAAAATCAATTTTTTTGCCATCTTCAACAGTGCCAAATCCATTATAGGTTACGTTTCCTCCAAAATGCGGAGTCTCGGAAGCAAACTGAGCATCCGTCAGCCCCGCAGCATCGGATGTTTTTTCGGTAAGAATTGCATACCCTTTTGATTCATTTGTGAAATTGAAATCGCCGGTGAGAATAACCGGCTTCCCATTGGCGATAATATTGATTTTAGAGATTAGCAGCCTGGCACTCTGCATTTTCGCACTATCGGATACATGACTGAAATGGGTATTAAACACATAAAATACCTTCTTTGTTTTTTTCTCCTCCAGTTTTACCCAGCTTACCACCCTGGGAAGGTGTGCTCCCCAGGATATGCTACCGGTATCATCGGGATGCTCGGATAACCAGAAAGTTGACTCATCCAGCAGGTTGAACTCTATCTTTTTGTACAGGATAGCGGCATATTCCCCTCTTTCCTTACCGTCATCCCGACCAACTCCACTTCTTGCATATTCCGGTAATATGGCACCCAGATCTGAAAACTGCCGGTGTGTCGCTTCCTGCATTCCCATAACATCAGGATACACTGAATGGATTAAATCGGTTACCATGTATTTGCGGTTAGACCAGCTGTTCTCTCCATCAGACGGGTTATCATAACGAATATTGAATGACAGGACCTTAATTCTTTCCTGATTTAATGAACAGGAGGTCAAAAGTACAAAAAGCAAAGGCAGGATAATCTTATTGATGCTCATGATGTTATGTTTTTCAGAAGGGTAACTTAAAACGTACAAAAAGAGACAGACAAATACAGAGTGATGAATCGTTTATCAAACACATGGTAAAATAGTTCCAATCATTGACCGGCTTGTTTCTCAACATCCCGGAACACCCGCATCATATTGCCCCCCCAGATTTTGGCAATCTCCTTTTCAGCATACCCCCGTTTCACCAGTTCCAGAGTGATATTGCCCATTTCACTGACATCGGAACAATCTTTCAGCCCTCCACCCCCATCAAAATCAGATCCAATGCCAACATGATCAATTCCAATAAGTTCTACAACATGATCGATATGATCAACCAGGTCAGCAACAGTTGCATATTCTCTGGGGTATTTTTCCCGTATTTCAGCCCGTTCCTTCCGGTAGAGTACCCGTTGATCAGGTGAAAGAGTATCCGGCTCACCATATTTCTTCCTCAGCATATCATAGGCTTGCTGCATGGCTTCCTCATCTTCTCTCTGTTTGACAAAACTACTTACCAGGGTAACCTGAATGACGCCGTTGTTCTCTTTCAGCTTCAACAACATTTCATCCGACAGGTTTCTGGGATGATCGCAGAGAACCCTGGTACAGCTGTGTGTGGCAATCACCGGAGTGAGTGATACCTCAACGGCATCAAAAAAAGATTCGTCGGAAATGTGCGAAACATCAATCATAATCCCCAGCCGGTTCATCTCTTCAACAACCTGCCTCCCAAAATCGCTTAATCCATGATGCAATGGTCCCTCTTCATCCGTTGAACTGTCGCAGATATCATTGTTACGGGAATGACAGAGGGTGATGTACCTTGCCCCCAGATCATAAAAGGTTTTGACCAGTGAAAGATCCTTTCCGATAGCATAACCATTTTCAATTCCAATGTATACTGCTCGTTTTCCGAGTTTTTCAATGCGTAAGGCGTCATCAGACCGGGTGGCTGGTTCAGCCAGATCACTGTTCTCTTCCAAAACAGCATGTATCTTTTCGAACAGGGTCATCGCTTTTTCCCTGACTTGTTCATAGCCCTCTTCATCGAGAGGCCCCTGGGCAACATAAACCGCAAAAAAGATTGCATCCAGTCCGCCTTCCTTCATCCTGGGAAAATCAACCTTGCCGCTACGCTCACCCTCAGCGGTCCCTCCACGAAGATTGACATGATCCAGTGCCAGGGGAGTATCAACATGTGTATCAACTGTTAATACCTTCTTATGAATCTCTCTGGCTTTTGCACTAATAGTATTTTCATCTTTTCTTCCCTGGCAGGAGATCACCAGCAGGGTTATTACCAGAGGAATGACATGAATGAATGATCGACGGATTCGCATAAGAAATGGATATTTAATGGAAAGGCTAAAAATAACCATATATCAGTTAAAACAGCAGATAGTTTAATAAAATTTGAGAAAATGTATTGCATTTTTTTTATATTCGTTTGAAAAAATCAGGGAACCATTCTCCTTGAGAATACAAATAAATATCCATCTGCTCTGCACCACACGCCTGAAAGGTGCAAGTTCCATCATTCAATAACCTTTTCATCATGACGTCTCAGATACTTATTCTGGTTATCTTTTTCATCCTGGCTCCTTTTTTCATCCTCCTTCTTGAGAAACATTTTGTCGTGGTCAGGAAAGTCGGAGCGGTTTTGGTCTGCTACGGACTGGGATTGATCATCGGTAATTTAGGGATCCTTCCTGAAGGAATTGAGAAATACCAGGAATTGCTGATGAATATAACCATTCCGGTTGCCCTCCCTTTGATCCTTTTTTCTTTGAATGTCAGGAGATGGCTAAAGATGGCTGGTTCAGCCATGCTATCCTTGGGTATCGGGCTATTCACCGTTATTGTAATGGTTATTGCCGGATACTTCATTTTTGTTGATGATATTGATGAGATCTGGCAAGTCACCGGAATGCTTGTGGGTGTGTATACCGGAGGAACGCCGAACATGGCAGCGATGAAAACTGCCCTGAATATAAACCAGGAATTATACCTCATGACCCACACCTACGACCTGTTCCTTGGAGCTATCTATCTGGTCTTCATCCTCTCTATCGGACAGCGGGTTTTTCTTTTGTTTCTGCCTCCTTTCAAGAAACCGGAAGTTGGTCCTTCAACGGGTGAGGTGAACGCTGAAGATGATTTCGAATCATACGAAGGCATATTCACGAAAAAAGTCTTTTTGCCCCTGCTGGCAGCATTTGGATTATCATTGCTGATTGTTGCAGCCAGTTACGGAGTGAGTCTCCTCTTTCCGGAAAACTTCATGACAGCAGCCATCATACTCCTGATCACAACCTTCAGTATCGGACTCTCCTTTGTTCCGAGAGTCAATAAAATAAAAAAAACGTTTCAGGGAGGGATGTACATCATCCTTATATTCTGCCTGGTAATAGCCTCTATGGCTGATATCCGGCAGCTGGCCAATATTACCTTTTCTCTTTTCTGGTTCGTTGCCCTGGTCATGTTCGGATCCCATTTTCTCCATGTACTGATCGCAAAATTTTTCAAGTTAGATGCCGATACGGTGATCATATCAGGAAGTGCCCTGATCTGTTCTCCCCCTTTTGTCCCCGTCATAGCAGGCGCACTAAAGAACCGGGAGGTGATCCTGACCGGCCTGGCAGTCGGAATCGCCGGGTATGCAGTTGGAAATTACCTGGGTGTATTGATCGCCTACGTGTTAAAGTAGATATTGGATTGGTGAAAATAGCAGGTGTTAAACCTTCAACTGTTAAGTTTCAGCGAATAATTCCTTTAAAATATGTTATTAGGTTATGCCGTAGGCATCACTACGTGATTGGTTATTAAGTTATTAAGGTGTCTTACGTTAAAGACTGTGATAATAGGTAATGTATAAGATGAATTGGAATTTTAAGATAATTCCATCGCGTGGTGCAGCCTGGTCCATGAAGCGATTTCCAGGGGGGAATCCCAGTTTCTGGTTTATGATTCTCGGTTTTCGGTTAAAAAAAATTTGTGCTATTTGACATATGGAGAGCCTTGGTCCAAGGAGCTTTTTCCCTTTTTATACCAATGCAGTTGGACCAGGTATAATTGGTTTGGTATTGTTTCTAAAGACATGCCGCCCTTATCGGGGCTGGAAAATATTTACCTTCTCTTTTACCGAGTAACGAGCACTCAGAATCCAGTATCGAGCACCTTCATTCATCATTCTTCAATCATAACTCATCCACAGTGAAATTTGCTCCTTTGTCGCATTTCACGTGGCAGGCTCTCACCTCTCATCACTTACACAACTTATTTCTCTCCCCTCTCCCCCTTGTCCGCAGTAGTCTTGGCGAAGGTGGATCTCTCTCAGTCTCTTAGTCACTTCGTCACAAAGTCACCCCCTCTCTCCGTCACTTCGTCTCTCCTTATCAACTTATCAACGTATAACTTATAACTTTCCTACCCCGGATACCGTCCAAACAGTTTCCTGAAGAACCGGTGAAACTTGTGGGGACCGGTAACCGGTTCGGCAAACATCAGGATACACTCCCTGGTAATCATATCCAGGTTGTTTTCCCGGGCAAGGTTCAGTACTTCTTCCGTATGCGACATCTGCTGAATCCAGATCTTTTTTATTCCCTTATTAATTGCCTCTTCCAGGAGTGACCTGGTCTCCCGCTTCGGTGTAACAATGTATAACCGGTCAACTTCATCAGGAAGTGATGCAACATCAGGATAACATTTCGATTCACCAATCAGTTCAGCATTCGGATTGACAGGAAAAACAGTATAACCATGATCGGTAAGGTGCTTATAAACAGCTCCTCCAAATTTCTTCGGATCTCTTGAAACACCCGCTATTGCTATCTTCTTTGTGGATAAAAAATCTTCAATTGCGTGTAATTGGGCCATGGTAATAAATCATTTTGAAGGTTAATAAGGATATCGGGAATTTTGCGTGCGAAAATATGAATTAAATCGTCTCTTTCAAAATTTCTATTTTCTCACGCATATTGAGGAAGAACCGGTTTCTTTCCCGCTTGGTAGTATTGCCGATCAGGGTATAAAAAGAGCCAGGCACTGACAGTAAACATCAGACCTGGCATTCTTAACTCCACTATGAAAAGTACTGCTATCTAATACATCTTATTGATCAACTCACCAAAAACATTTCTCTTTTTCAAAATGAATTTCAATTGCTCACCTGCTTTGGTAATCAGATTCAAACCATTTGGGAATATTTTCTTCGTATTGTAAAAAATAACCTCTTTTATCTGTTCGGGTAAAATCTCCAGGTTGTAAGTACTACAATCTGGATTCTTTGTCAGAAAATAGATGCGTTGATTGGTGACAATCAATTTGCCGGATACTCTGTTTTCATCGCAATGATGTTCCGTATCCCCAGCTTTAATAACGATTTCGTTAGCCTTTAAATTTACAACCATGGTACTCCTGTTTTAATAATCATTCTATAGGTTCATGTTCCCTGTTCACCTGCAAATTTCTTTCATAAATAATGCCAGTCATTACATCATACTGGCAATCTGCTGGTTAATCCATTCAAGCGTTCTATATTGCACTCTGTTTTTGTTCGAAAATGATACATGAGGCGTCCGTATTCAGACGGTTTATCTATCCTTTCTCTACCGTAAAGACGATCGGGATGACGAAAAGTTGCAGGGCATATTCACCTTTTTGACAAAAAAAAATGATTACCTTAATCCGGATTGTTTTGCCTGTTAAAACAAAAGGTTTTTCATGAATGATATTTTATGCCTATTCACCGGAACTCTTCTGTTCCTAATGCTGGTCTGGGCATCTCTTGTCTCCCTTGCTGAAAGGGAGCTAAAAGCTGCAGGAGGGTATATTGTTCTTGCCATTTTATTGATTACCCTGTATATCCTGTTACCCTTCCTTGCATTTCCCGGTGCAATGGTCATGCAATGGAGTTTCATCGTATTGCCCTACCTTGTCTTTCTGATCTTGTTGGTGCCCATTCAACCAAAAGGATACAAAAGCAGATCAATCCCAAAACCCGGGCAAGATGAGCGGGATACCATGTTTTCGCGCAAAGACCTCATCCCCGGTACTGAAAGGTTTGATGAATACTATCGTAGGAAACCAGAAAATAAGGTCCCGGATGACAACTTCCGGGCTCACCCGGGACTCCTTCAGCCCGGTACACTATTTTACAATCCATTTGCGTTTGCTGCAGCAGATGCCAGTTTCAGTACCATTGAACAACTCCATTCACTGGTTGAGTCGGATGAAACACGGAATCACAAACCCGTTAACCATGCACTAATTTCAAGATTCATAAAAGCGTGGGGTAAAAAACTGGGAGCACTAGAGGTGGGCATAACAAATCTGAAAGATTATCATTTTTATACCGTTGGAGGAAGAAAGGAACGGTATGATAAAAAGATTCAAAATAAATACAACCATGCCATTGTATTTACCGTTGAGATGGATGATGCCATGATGTCATCTGCTCCTGCTTCCCCCACAGTCATGGAATCTGCACAACAATACCTCTCTTCAGGAATCATTGCTATTCAAATCGCTGAATTTATCAGGAATATTGGGTATTCGGCAAGAGCTCATATCGATGCAAATTATGAGCTGATATGCCCCATCGTAGCCAGAGATGCCGGACTGGGAGAGATTGGCAGAATGGGATTGCTGATAACACCACGACATGGTCCAAGAGTAAGGATTGCTGCTGTTACTACAGACCTTCCATTGGAAGTGGATAAACCCTCACATGAACCCCATATCCTTGATTTTTGTACCCGCTGTAAAAAATGTGCCGAAGTATGTCCTGCCCAGGCTATATCATTCGATCAACGAACACCGGTTGAGGAAGTCATGAGATGGAAAATAAATGCAGAAGCCTGTTATATTTACTGGTCAAAGGCCGGTACAGATTGTGGTCGCTGCGTGATCGTTTGTCCCTTTTCCCATCCCGACACACTGCTGCATCTCCTTGTAAGGAAAGGGATTGAAAATTCGGTTCTCTTCAGTAAACTTGCGCTTCATCTGGATCACTTTATCTACGGGAGAAAACCCGATCCCGGGAAAGTGCCTTTATGGATACCACCCAAGATCAGTGAGAAATAATCAGGGATCCAACCGGCACCCGCTCCAAGTAAACCAGACCCGTCAGGGAAAACTGATCCTGTCAAATTGCTTTGAACCGTTTTTATTATTAAAAATTTGGATGCATATTTGTGATAGTTTATCTTGGCTTGATAATCTGAGTGCCGACTAATGCACTGTGTGATATGTCTTACATTACCAAAGCGATCAATCTGATTGTATCAGGTTTCTCCTCGGAGGGATTTTATCGTGCGATGAACTTCGCCTATAAGAGCTTTCACAACCAGTATTACATGCTTCACTATCCTTTCTACCAAAACGAAGAGGATGATTTTTTTCAGAGCCAGAAGAACCTGACCAATCATTGTTTGTCAAAAATATCCCCCATTAAGGGAAAGACGGTTCTCGATATCGGATGCGGCAACGGGATTCAGGGATTGCACATATCCAGGGATCATCAGCCCGGTAAATACATCGGGATCGATATTTCACCGGGGAACATAAAAATCGCCCAGGATATCGTTAAAAACCATGGCTCGGAAAACATGATCTTTCACGTGGATAATGCGCAGGATATGGCCCACATCAACGATAATTCCGTTGATGTTGTAATCAATATTGAAAGTGCGTTGCATTACCCTGATAAGATAAAGTTTCTCAAAGAGGTTAACCGTGTATTAAAGCCGGGTGGCGAGTTCTTGATTGCAGACGTATTAACGAAAAAAAAGCCAAACGGAACAGATAAAAATCCAAAGAAGCGATGGGGTATTTTTCACCATTGGACCCTGGAAGAATATTACCATTCGTTCCCATTTGCTGATCTGAAATTAACAACCACAGATGACATCTCACAGTCCATTCTGAAGGGCTTTAAGAACTACAGAAGATGGTTCAGTGAAGCAAAGGTCAATGGAGTTCTGAAACGCTGGGCATCGAACCTGTTTATATTTCTCAATGCGAAAATCTATGCCTACATGTATTCAAGGAGTCGTTCATATTACGTCTTTGCAGGAATAAAACCATTGCCCGATAGATTGCTGTAAAACAAAAAGGGTATTGCAAAACATAGTTTCAACTGAATCACGTTGTTAGAAAAGCCGTTATTTTTATCCACTATGGAAAAGATCCGCAGAGTTGTGATTACCGGAATTGGGCCAATTACATCCATTGGTATTGGAAAAGATGAGTTATGGAAAAATCTTTTAGACAAAAAGATAACCCTCTCTCCTATCCCTGAAAAATTCATGGTAAACCATAATTTCAGGTCACGGTTTCTTGTACCTTTTCCACACTTTTCAATTGAAGATTGGGGACTTCCGAGTAAATACAACAGCATCATGGGAGAGACCTCAAAATTGTCGATTGTAGGAACCATCATGGCACTGAAAGATGCTGGCTTCCGTGGCGATGATTTCCAATCGATGATTCCCGATCGCCTGAGAAACTCGATTGTAATTCTTGGAATAGGGATCGGTGCCTTGAAAACCGCGCTCTATCAATATGCTATTCAGGGATTAGCACACAAGCCTGAAATTCTTGAAGAGCTCGATGTTTATCCTAGGTATAACCGGATGGCTATTCCAAGCATTATGCCAAATTCAGCAACAAGCTGGGTTACTATTATTTTTAATATTCATGGTCCAAACTTTACCCTAAACACATCCTGCTCTTCGGGAACGTATGCCGTGGGAGAGGCGTTTGAAAAAATCCGCAATGGATCTGCAGATTTGGCCATTACTGGCGGAGTCGAGTGTCTGCAGGATAACGTCGGAGCTACCATGAGAGGATTCGATACACTTGGTACACTCACAAAGTCAGAAGACGGGAAACCCCTTCCCTTCTCAAAAAAACGCAGTGGCTTCCTGTTCTCGGAAGGTGGAGGATGTATCGTTATCCTTGAAGAGCTGAATTCTGCACTCAAAAGGGGTGCTGACATATACGCTGAAATAATCGGTTATGGCTCAAACAGTGATGCTTATAACCTTGTACAGATGCAGCAGTCCGGAACCCAGATTAAAAAACTCCTTCGGAATGTTATCGGGGACCTGAAGTTGGATTATCTCAACACACACGGAACAGCTACCCTGCTGAATGATGAAGTTGAAGCACGGATCATCCAGGATGTTTTTGGTGATGCAAAGGATCAACCCTTGCTTAATTCGACAAAAGGAAATCTCGGACATACGGTTGGAGCTGCCGGTGCCGTTGAAGTGGCAGTTACTGCACTCTCCCTGAAAAATGATGTCGTTCATGCAAATCTTTCGGAAGACCTGATCGATAACCTCAATATTGCCAGGGAAACTACTCACATTAAGGTAAACCATGCCCTCTCAGCCTCATTTGGTTTCGGAGGTCATAATGCTGCCGTTCTGCTAAAAAAATTCAACCCCTGACACCATCAACAAATGCCGCTCCTTTTATTGCTACGAATAAAACACCGGCCAAAAGCTTTTTGCAAAATATCAGATAAAATTTGTAACTTACGCACTGATTTTTGCAGGTTCAAAAAGACAGACCATGGAACCGCTGCTTATTGATGCAACCAGTAAAACACCAGCTATTTTCTTTGATAATGAAAAAAAGCTGATTGAAATAAAGGGTAAATCAACGCCTGAAGACCACCATGCATTCTATGCCCCGATACTGGATTGGTTCGACAGGTTCATTTTAGATCCCCCTGAACATACGCTGGTCAATGTTAAACTGGACTATTTTAATACCAGTTCCTCCAAGGTGCTTTTGAAGATCTTTAGAAAATTGGAACTGATTACGGAAGCAGAAAAACAAGTTGAAGTTAATTGGTTCTACGAGATAGGTGATTGGGATATGAAAGATTGTGGCCTCGATTATGAAGCCATTGTGAATGTGCCCTTTAAATTAATTGAAGTCCCGGAATAATTACTCTACACCCGGCAGTTTCCCCTTCCAATGCATAAACAGGCTACCTTACCCCTAAACTGGATGACGTGGTGGTACCAAACCGGTATGCTACCTCTCCCCGTATCAGGAAAAAGGTATCATTCTTGCTGGAATGGCCGGGGGAATATCCCTCCAGGTAATCACTTCCGGTAAATGTGAATTCAACCTCAGCTCCAACAGATATAGCCCGGTGAAAATTGTATTTAAATCCTGCACCAATGGGTACGATCCAGGTATATTTCTTGAATTCTTCTTCCGGCAAATTATCTGCCGGGCTGGGATCGAAATAGATCCCCCCTATTCCGGCAAAGAGATATACCCAATATTTTCGGAGATCCATATCCAATCCCCGGGAATTGTAACCGGGCAGATCTTTCTTGGCCCTGAAAATCTCGTATTCGACACGAAGTGAGGGAGCAATAAAGAGTGTGTTGTAACTGTAAACCGTTACCGTATCTTTCCTGTCACTACCAGAAACCTGCCCTGCAGCAACCTGAAATTTAGCAGCAGTATATTGATGGAATTTATACCTCACCGATACGGTACCAGCAGGACTTATCTTCCACCTGTTCAGGTCATTGAATGCAACATGTATGCCGCCACCCAATTCCCCTTCCCACCAGTAATACCGCCACTTCTGCCCGTTGGAAGTAAAGGTGATTACCATGAATAAAAAGAAAACAGGTATAATCTTCTTCATAAATAACCGATTTTGTGCCTCTATAACGTTATTGTATGGTGTTTTGTTTCTTCGATTACCAAATAATCCCTCAATTCTTTCAGTCCCTTCGGGACGTACCAGAATCTATGGTGTAAAATACAGCCACTGAAGTGACTGCCTATTATCTGTTAGTCCCTTCGGGACAGTTTCCGGTTTTCGGTTTCTGTTTTCTGTTATTTTAAACCGGCGAATACGGACTGTGTGCTTTTTTAACTCTGCGCCTTTCCCTATGGGATGCCTTCCCGACGGTATATCCAGCCTGTGGCTGGCAGGCGGGCCTATGGCAGAACTTATGGCTTTTCCTCTGCGTACTGCATACTACAAACTGGTGACTGCAGACTACCTACTCCCAACTCATCACTCACACAACTCATTTCTCTCCCTTCTCACCCTTGTCCGCCGTAGTCTTGACGAAGGCGGATCTCTCACAGTGTCACTTCTATTCAGCTTTATTCGTCAGACCAACTTTCTCTCCCACAATCCAGCCCTTAGTGGTCAGACGAAATTCACACTGCGGACTTAAGACTGCGGACTTAATCAACCCGTCTCCCCGTAACTCGTAACACGTAACCCGTAACTCATCACTCATCATTCATCACTCCTCACTCTCACCCCGTCTCACAGTCTCATCCTCTCCAACCCTCACCCTTGTCCGCCGTAGTCTTGACGAAGGCGGATCTCACAACTCATAACTCACAACTCACAACTCACCTCTCACCTGCAAGACTGTACAGAAAAGCGATCTCCTCCTTCCACCGGGTGTCATCGGGTGTTTCAAGGATCAAGGGGATCTCTTCAAACCGGTTATCCCTCATGATTCGTTTAAAAACCTCACTGCCCAGAAAGCCGTTACCCAGCACCTCATGCCGGTCAACCCGGGTTCCCATACCTTTTTTCGAATCATTCAGGTGCATCCCACGTAAAAACTGAAATCCGATGATCTCCTCAAACTCCCTGAACGTGCTTTCAAATCCCTCCTTTGATTTCAGGTCGTATCCGGCAGCAAAGGTATGAGCGGTATCGATACAAACACCCACCCGGCTCTTATCTTCTACATGATCGATGATAAACCGGATCTGTTCAAAACGGTGCCCAAGATTATTCCCCTGACCGGCAGTGTTTTCAATCACGGCTGTTATCCCCTTTGTCTGGTCGAGGGCGAGGTTGATTGATGCGGCAATGGTTTTCATACAGGTCTCCTCATCGGTCTTGCCAAGGTGACTCCCCGGATGAAAATTCAACCTGTCCAATCCCAGCTGTTCACACCGCTGCATCTCATCAAGAAAAGCCTTTCTTGATTTCTCCAGCCCCTCTTTTTCGGGATGACCGAGATTGATCAGGTAGCTATCATGGGGTAAAATATGCCGGGCGAGAAAACCATACTTTTCACAATGCTCACGGAACTTTTTTATATTCTCCCGGGTTAACGGCTTTGCAATCCATTGCCTCTGGTTCTTTGTAAACAGTGCAAAAGCTTTAGCCCCAATCTCATGTGCATGCAAAGGAGCATTTTCAACCCCGCCGGAAGCACTGACATGAGCACCGATGTACTTCATATGCGTTACCCTTTATCAAATAAATGTCAAAAGTACCATTTTATTCAATAAAAAAAGGAACTCGCTTAAACACAGCGACTCCTTTAGGCAAAACAACTATAGTTTCTTACTAATTAGAGAGCTTGTTGAACTCAATATTTATGGTTAACAACAGCACTCCCCCGGCAGGCAATTGAAACAATTCCGAAGGAACAGGCAGATTGGCTATAGTGCCTGTGAAACTGTTTGCGCCCTCAACAAGACTGGTAACCAGCAATGACAGAGCTCCCGTTACTGCAGGAGGACTTAAATTCAGTGTCAGGATCGTCCGCTCATCATTTATGCTCCAGGTTCCTGCTTTCAGCTCATTGGCCTCACCAATGCACACAAAATAGATCTCATTGTTTTTCCTCAGTTCAACAGCCGAATTCAATATATTATCACAGGGGCTGTTGCCAAACATGCCCTGACCTATAACCACGTATACATCTGTGCCAGATGGAGCCAACAGCTCGTCTTCATACATCAGGTTCTCAGCCAATGTAGCAGAAACGAAAGCATAGGTCCCGACCATGGGATCCGTTTTGGTTTCATCCTCCTCACACGAAGTGATCAATAGCAGTCCAAAAAAGAAAATGAGAAGAGACAGAATGGCAAATATTAGGCGGTTTTTAACTTTTTTCATGGTTTTTCTGGGTTTTAAATTTGAGCGAAAGTTAAAAAAAATTGAATAAGAAAAACTAAAATCGGATTAGAAAAACCAAATATTGTTTAATTTTACATCAGGTTTTATTCTGAAGCGGTGAAATCAATGTAGAATTCCGACTTTATGAGAGTATACCAGATATGCATTATAACGCTGATCAGCCTCTTCCTGCAACAAGGGCTCTACGCACAGGAAATCACTCTGGAAGGTAACGTTGTCGACCTTAATACGGGGGAACCCCTGATTGGTGTGAACATTTATCTCAAAGACAAATCCGCCGGGACCATTACAGACAATGAGGGAAATTTCAGACTTAAAATCAGCCAGCCGCTTCCCGTGGTGGTTGTTTTCTCAAACATTGGGTATCTTTCACGGGAGTATACCATAAACCAGAAGAAGCAAAATCTCCAGGTTGCGCTTGCCGAACAGATCATCCTGGGGCAGGAGATTGTTGTATCGGCTTCCCGGGTGAAAGAGAACATCCTGCGGTCGCCTGTCAGCATTGAACACCTCGATATGCTGGAATTGCAGAACACCTCCTCGGCAAATT
>CAZTES010000006.1:0-42115 GCA_964612275.1 uncultured Rikenellaceae bacterium | reverse complement strand
TCGGATCGGAAACCTATGTTATGGGGCTGCATACGGATGAGAAGAACCTGGAAGTTGCCATGAAGGAAAATGCAGTGATCACGTTTGAGGAAGATTATTCCACGAAGTATGAAGGATACGAT
Source organism: uncultured Rikenellaceae bacterium (assembly GCA_964612275.1). GTDB lineage: Bacteria > Bacteroidota > Bacteroidia > Bacteroidales > VadinHA17. Next base: position 41,993 of record CAZTES010000006.1, on the reverse strand, counting down.
CCCGAATCACCCGAATCATTCATCATATTCTCACTGGTCCAGAACACCTACCTGGACCAGAGCCTGAACTTTGCATCGTTTGTACAGGACCAGTTTCGCGAAAGAGCCAAACGAATCGACCGCGGAGTAAAACAGGCAGGCTTCCTGGTTTTGTGGAACACAACCATGCCGAGTGTGCTCGTTGAAATTGGATTCATCTCAAATACCGCTGAAGAGACATACCTCCTCTCCGATGCCGGTCAGGATTATATCGCATCGGCAATATTCAGGGCATTCCGTGACTATAAAATTTCGGTGGAAAACAAAAGCGATTTCAGCAGAAACCCTACGGAAAACCCTGCAGTGCATTTCATGGTCCAGGTCATGGCTTCCAGAAAACCCATACCCCTCGATTCGGATCATTTCACGGGATTTGAACCGGTGAAAGAGTTCCAAACAAAGGATATGTACAAATACGCCGTGGGTGACGAATCGAGCTATGACGAGATAATGAAATATATCCAAAAGGTTAAACCCCGGTATAGCGATTCATTCATTATCGCTGTAGAAAATGGTAAAATAATCCCGCTAAATGAAGCATTGAAGAAAATTAATCAGTAAATTTATTCAGTAAATCTAAGCTGTCATGCGGAAAATCAGACACGAAGTGAAAATAGGAATTATAGCCATCATCACCATTGCCGTGTTTATATGGATTTACAATTTCATGAAGGGGAAGAATGTTCTGACCTCTTCCAAATCCTATACGGTGGTTTACGACAAGGTCAATGGGCTCGAAGAATCAAACGCCGTGCTGATCAATGGTTATAGAGTGGGTCTGGTAGACAAAATCCGGTTTGCTTCCGATCAATCAGGAAAGCTAATCGTAACGCTTCTGATCGAGGAGAACTTTGACATTCCTGAAAATTCCATTGCCCGGATCTACAGTTCAGACCTGATGGGAACGCGGTCCATAAACCTGATCCTGGGAGAATCGGAAGAGATCTGCGAAAGCGGCGATACCCTGATCCCTGAAGTGGAAGGGACCCTGCAGGAGCAAGTGAGTATCGAGATGCTGCCGTTGAAAAATAAAGCGGAAAACCTTATGCTCTCGATTGATTCAGTGCTGGCTGTGATCCAGGTGACCTTTAACGAAAGTTTCAGGGATAACTTTTCTGCCAGCTTTGAGCACATCCGCCAGACCATTAAGAATCTGAACCGCTCTACCTACGCACTCGATACATTACTAACCAATGAAGATGGCCGGTTTGCAAATTTCCTGAGCAACATCGAATCCATTTCTGAAAACCTGAAAAACAACAATGAGGAGCTGACACAACTGTTTCAAAATATGGCAACCCTTTCCGACTCCCTTGCTAAATCCCAGGTGCGCAGCACAATAGACAACCTGAGTCGAACCCTGGCGAATATGGATACAACCCTTACACGAATTAACCGGGGCGAAGGAACGCTCGGAATGCTGATCACCGATGATTCACTATATATCAATCTTGAAAATGCTACAAAAAGCCTGGATGCCCTGCTGAAAGATGTGAAAGAAAATCCAAAGCGGTATGTCCAGGTTTCTGTTTTTGGAGGAAAATCTTCGAAATAAAATTCGAAGCCGGATAATACGTTCGAAATTATTTAACCGTTAACATATTCTAATCTCCGGTTAAACAAATTGACATAATCCTCATTCTCGGGGAATGAGAATTTTGATAAACCCCTGTTTTTTTTTGATGAAATTTTTTAGTGAGAGATGAATTTTTAACGCTTTACTTCAAATGATGTACTTAAACAATTAATTAGCAATTTATTAACACCCGATAAGCTTAAAATATTGTGTACCAATATATTAGATAAATAAAGATTTTTCTGAAGTTTTTTTAAATTTTAAACGGTTGATTTTAAAACCAATATAATTTTTTTCAGAAAGTCAAGTGAAAATTAATTTTTTTTTTACTTTTTTTTTAACAAACTTGCTAGTTCTAACCTAAAATAGAAAAAAATATAATTGGGAAATTTCTAAATGAGTAGTTCGCATCAAGAAGTATGGAATAATTGTTTAAAGATCATTAAGGATAATGTTCCATCGATTAGTTACAAAACCTGGTTCGAACCTATCGTACCGGTGAAACTTGAGAAAAATATTTTAACCATACAGGTTCCCAGCCCCTTTTTTTATGAATATTTGGAAGAGCAGTACATTGATATTCTGAGGAAGACCCTCAAAAAAGAGCTGGGTATTGATGCGAAGCTGGAGTACAATGTGGTCATGGAAAACAATGCATTTTCCAATTCCAAGCCCTACACGGTAAAATTTCCCACCAAGAATAAATCAGAGCTGAAGAACCGCCCGGTTTCTATTCCTCTTGAGACCGAACAGAACACCATAAAGAATCCATTCATTATCCCGGGAATAAAAAAGTTACACGTCGACCCCCGGTTGAACCCGGATAACTCCTTTGCCAACTTTGTGGAGGGTGAATGCAACCGATTAGCCCGGTCTGCAGGGTTTGCCGTTGGGAATAAACCCGGTGGTACAGCATTCAATCCCCTCCTGGTCTATGGAGATTCGGGTCTGGGTAAGACACACCTGGCACAGGCAATTGGAATTCTTGTTAAAGAACAGATGCCTGAAAAAACGGTGCTTTATGTGAATGCAAACAAGTTCCAGACGCAGTTTGTAGAATCGATCCGCAACAACAACAAAAATGATTTCCTCCACTTTTACCAGATGATCGATGTACTGATCCTGGATGATGTACATGAATTTGCCGGGAAGGAAAAAACGCAGGATATTTTTTTCCATATTTTCAATCACCTGCACCAGTCGGGAAAACAGCTGATTCTCACCTCTGACAGACCTCCTGTTGAACTTCAGGGCATGGAACAGCGGCTGCTTTCCCGGTTCAAGTGGGGATTATCAGCTGATCTGCAGCCGCCTGACTTTGAGACCAGGATGGCTATCCTGTTGAAAAAAACCTACAACGATGGTATCGAAATGCCGGAAGAGGTACTGGAATACATTGCCACGCACATCACGGACAATATACGTGAGCTGGAAGGCGCATTGATCTCCCTCCTGGCACAGTCAACCCTGAACAAGAAAGAGATCACCCTTGACCTGGCAAAGCAGATGATCGACAAGTTGATCAAGAACACGAAACGAGAGATCTCCATCGACTATATCCAGAAGATCGTGTGTGACTATTTTAACATACCCATTGATCTGATGCAAAGCAAAACAAGGAAAAGGGAAATTGTACAGGCAAGACAGGTTGCAATGTTTTTCTCAAAAAGCCTGACCAAATCATCGCTTGCCACCATTGGTTCACAGATCGGCGGAAAAGATCACGCAACGGTTCTCCATGCCTGCAAAACAGTGAACAACCTGATCGATACCGACAAACGGTTCAGGGTACAAATAGACGAAATTGAAAAAAAGCTGAAGATCTAGGACTTACCGGCACGATCTTTAGTTCGAGGGTGTCTCAGAAACAATTGACAGACACCCTCTTTGTTTTGCCTGAAAAATGGCTAGTCTACACTGAGAAATAATCTTATTTTTAACTTCCCTTGAATGTTATTTTAACTTTATACATTAACTGCGATGAAAAAAATGATCCATTCCTCCATGTTATGGTTACCGTTTATAGCCATATTGGGATTCACCACTGTCTCAGCACAGAAGAAAAATTTTACCTATGACGAGGTGTTTTCTGCCCGCGGGCGAATGTTTACCAGTTCTCTTCCCCGGTTATCGGGTTGGCTTGATGCCACCCACTACCTGGAAACCAAAATGGAAAACGATTCCCGGGTGATGATGAAGGTTTCTGCTAAAAGCGGGAAATCAACGCTTTATCTTGATTTTTCCAAATACGATATAGTCCTTCCGGAAGAATTTTTACTGGACAATAGCGAAACATCCACGGATGATCTGAATCATTTCCTTTTCAGAAAAGAGAACAACCTCTACTATTTTAACCGTACTTCGGAAGAATTCAGGCAGGTTACCTATTCCGATTCAGAGGAACACAATCCCACCTTCTCCCCGGATGCAAAAAAGATTGCCTTTACCAGGGATCACGACCTTTTCATTTCCGACCTGGTTACCGGAGAAGAGACCCGGCTTACCTTCGATGGTGATAAACGCATCTACAACGGGTGGGCATCCTGGGTGTACTATGAAGAGATCCTTGGCAGGGCATCCCACTACAGGGCATTCTGGTGGTCCCCGGACAGCAAAATGATCGCATACCTCCGGTTTGATGACAATCCCGTACCTGAATTCACCATTGTCACGGGCGAGGGTATACATGGCAGGGTGGAGATCACCCCCTATCCGAAAGCAGGGGATCCCAACCCGTTGGTGAAGCTGGGAATAGCACACCTTGAAACGGGCAAGACTGTCTGGATGGATACCAACGAAGGCATTGACCGCTATGTGGCATGGCCATTCTGGACAACAGATTCGAAAGAGCTGATCTACCAGTATATGAACAGGGGTCAGGATGAAATTACACTCTATGCTGCCAATCCGGCAAACGGGAAAAAAAGAGAGATCTACCATGAAAAACAGAATTGCTGGGTCGAATTCTTCGAGGATCTGCACCTCTTTGAGGATGGCAGCGGTTTCCTGCTGCGGAGTGATGTCAATGGATGGAGAAACCTCTACTACTATGATATGACCGGGAAACTGATCAACAAGGTGACGGATCTTGACTGGAGAGTAACGGGAATAGAGCAGGTGGTGGAAAAGACAAAAACGGTTTTCTTTACAGGAACGGGTGGTGAATCGACAGAGAATCATCTGTTCAGCATCAGGCTGGACGGAAAAAAACTAACCCAGCTTACCACCGTTAAGGGAACACACAGTCCTTCAGTTTCACCCACCGGAGACTATTTCTATGACAGCTACAGCAATATCCATATGCCCACCCGGCTGGAACTGTTCACCGGAAAAGGCAAATCAGTCCGGTTGCTGGGAGATTCACAGGATGAATCACTGGAGGAATACAACCTCGGAACGGTGGAATTATTCACCATTCTCACTTCAGACGATTATGACCTGCCCGCAATATGGACCCTCCCACCCGACCTGGATAAAACGAAAAAATATCCTGTCATTTTTTCAATTTATGGTGGGCCTAATTCTCCTTCTGTCAGGAACAGTGCCTCTTACTCGTTAAATAACCACTATTATGCTCAGAACGGAATTATCACCATCTCCGTTGACCACCGGGCTACCGGGCATTATGGCAAATCGGGCGTTGAACTCATGCACCGCAACCTGGGCAAATGGGAAATACACGACTACATCGAGGCGGTTAAGTGGTTGAAAGAAAAACCCTTTATCGACCCGGAACGGATCGGCATTACCGGCGGTAGTTACGGAGGATACATGACCCTGATGGCATTAACAGCCGGTGCTGATTATTTTACCCATGGGCAGGCAGGTTCGGCTGTTACCGACTGGCGGTTGTATGACAACGTGTATACCGAACGATACATGGATACACCGGAAGAGAACCCGGAAGGGTATAAACAGGGGTCTGTTATGACACACATTGAAAATTACAAAGGGTATGTGAAGATTACTCACGGCGATATGGATGATAATGTCCACATGCAGAACATTATCCAGCTGATCTCCATCATGCAGGATCTCAACCAGGATTTTGAACTGATGGTCTACCCCGGAGGCAGGCACGGTTGGAGAGGCCCGAAACGGGCCCATTCAACCCGCAAATCGGTCGAATTCTGGTTTCACCATTTCCTGGGGAGAGAGGTTGAAAAGTAGGTAGATGTAGAAAGGTTAAATCAAAAGGGAAAGTCTGTCTCTAGAGGAAGAGTTATAAGTTAAAGGTTAAAAGTTATTAGTTAATTGATTAAAAACTCCACCTGTTAGCCCATACGGCCCAGTTGGAGTCCCTGCCAGACCGGCAGGCTGGCACTTGGCCATGTGAAATAGCAATAATCTTGACGTAATGTTGTTAAATGAAATTATTTCACATGGTTGGCGGATTGAGCGTGAAACCAAAAATCCGTCAAGCCGACTGAAGCGGCTAAACGGGCACGATACTCTGCCTAGCGGATTACCCGCTTGGCGGATTGTGCGTGAAACCAATTACGGAACAGTTATCAGTTGATAAGTTAATTATAAAATGGACGAAAAGACGATAAGCAAGATCCTTTCCCTTTCGGAAAAATACCGGGATTATACGGTTGCTAACCTTTCCCGACTGGTTCATATTCGTTCGATGAGCTGCCAGGAAGAACCGGTAATGGTTGAGTTGAAGCGAATGATGCAGGAAGCCGGGATCGATGATATCAAAACGGACGGACTCGGTAACCTGATCGGGAAGATCGGTAGTGGCAAAAAAATCCTTGCATTTGATGGCCACATGGATACCGTGGATACAGGACAGGTGAGCAACTGGGATTTCGATCCCTTCTCCGGGAAGGTTGAAAACGGACACCTTCTCGGCAGGGGAAGCGTTGACCAGAAAGGCGGGCTGGCCGCAATGGTGACAGCAGCCAGGATACTGGCTGAAACGGGAATCCCCGATAACCTGACCATATACTTCACCGCAACCGTCATGGAGGAGGATTGTGACGGGTTGTGCTGGAAATACATCCTCGAGGAGGATCGCATTAAACCCGATGCCGTGGTTATTACCGAACCGACGAACCTTACCATTTCAAGGGGACAGCGAGGCAGGATGGAGATCCTGGTTGAATTCTCTGGATTATCCTCTCATGGTTCAGCTCCCGAACGGGGCAAAAATGCCATCTACATGGCATCGGAAGCCTCGCTTAAGATCCGCGATCTGAACCAGCACCTTACATTCCACGACTTCCTCGGAAAAGGATCCATCGCAGTAACGGAAGTTAAATCTGACAGTCCTGCCTTATGTGCCGTAGCCGATTATGCTTCCCTTTATATCGACCGGCGTCTGACCGTTGGCGAATCAAAGGAGTCAGCGATTGCGGAACTGGAATCCATAACAGCCGACCTGAATGCCACCATTTCAATACCCCATTATGAGGGGAAAGCTTATACCGGTATAACCTATGGAATGGACAAGTTTTACCCGACCTGGATCATGCCGGAGGATCATGCAGTCATTCAGGATGGAATAGCCGTCAGCACTGCTCTGTTCACCAGCAGACCGTCTGTCGGAAAATGGTTGTTCTCAACCAATGCAATTGCCATTCAGGGGATGCATGGCATCCCGGTTATCGGATATGGCCCGGGTGATGAAGCCATGGCACATGCTCCTAATGAGAAGGTTCCGGTTGACCACCTCGTGAAAGCATCGGCATTTTATGCCGGATATGCATTGAAATTTTCTGAATAAATCAAAGCAAAACCATAGGACATCGGTATGGTAATATCTTTCTTATCCTTATACTGGCTTATCCGGCCGATGGCAGTTTCACCCTGAACTTTAACTTTCTGAAAAAGTTCCTCATAGTCATGGAAAAATTGTATGGCATCGTACCGCCGGGTCTTTTTCAGGGTAACCCTGTTAATGGCTCTCCAGCTATTCATTACTTTTTTCTTTTCGTCAACAACGTATGCCCATTCTGAACCAGGCCAGTGGTCGGTTATAAGAACTGCCGGAGCCATGGTCAAAGCATGATTAATGGCTGCCTCAGGATCTCTCATCTCATGCAGACAAAATTCAAACATCACCACATCTCCTTTCTCTTGCACACGATAAAAATCTGAATGAACAATCCTGAATTTTTCTGTAAGTCCTGATTTTTGGAGGTTGCTTGCCAGTTGGTTCAGGGCTTCTTTATCATTGTCAATGGCAATAACCTGTTTCGATGCATGACCATATTCAATAAATTGTCCGCCTCCTGCACCCACCGAAATTACGGTTTGATCAGTAAAATCATAAAACTCAAAAAGATTCTTACAAATTTTCTTGATATCGGTTGCCATAACTTTAATGCATGTTAAAGGAGTATGATCTATTGCTTGTTCATTTTATTAAAACAAGTTTTAAATTGGCTACTTTAGCATTATCCAAAAGCAATCGGGCAAGATAAATACCATCCGGTAATCCTTCAGCATTCCAGGTGATCGAAGTTTTTCCATCCGGAATTTTTTCCGAAAATACGACCTGACCATTTATGTTTATTATTTCAATTGCTACTTTGCCATTCACGGCTTCAAAAGAAAACGTAGTTACTGAATGGAAAGGATTTGGATAATTAATAAAACGGGGTGCTGTAAGTGCATGGTTAATAATGCTTACGTTCGGATTCATTACTAATTTTATTCCTACGGGTCTGTGGTCGGATATGTTGTCCTCGTATTCCTCCCAACCACCAACGATAAACTCATCTATTTTAATGGTTTGAATGAGGGAACCATCCTGCGTAAATTCATCAAATAGTTCATTTGAAAGAAGAATGTGATCAAGGTGTGAAGGCCATGTCGGGTATGACCATTCAGAAACATCGCCTGTAGCAATTTCAAAATCGGCGAATAAATAATTTTCCTGGTCGTTCAGGAACTGTTGAAATACATTATTGTCAGGACCATCCGGCAATGCATCATTTAAATCTCCCAAAACAATTGTGTTTTCATTCGGAAAATAGATGTCGATATACTCTTTCAATAAATTACTGGCATAATACCTTCTTGTTTCCTCGTCATCGGGATTGCCTAAATCAAGAACACCATCTCCACAGCACTTAAAATGATTATTTATAGCAATTATCCGTTCATTCATAAAAGTAAAATCCATTACCATTGGAGATCTGGGAAATGGACTCCAATAGGGAGAAGTGGTATATATTTCATAGATGTCATTAACCTGAATGATGTCAGGTTTATAAATATACGCTAAACCGGCAAACCAGGAGGATTCCAGATATCCCTCATAGTTGTTCAGGCTATCAATCATTTGTGCAAAAGCGATTGTATCATCCACTTCCTGCATTGCCAGCAAATCAATATCCAGCGCTTCAATTATATCGATTACATAATTCAGGGTGATTTGACCATTCTTAGGAAGCCATTCAATATTCCATGTCGCTGCTTCAAATGTTGTATCGGTACCAAATGATAAATCTTCAATGCTTTGGGCAATCAGTGAAGAATAACTTATCAACACCAATATAATGAGCAATTTCTGTTTCATACAGTGTGTTCCCGTTTTGACGGTTATTTTTATGGTACACGCATCCTGCATATACCTTCATATGGCATGAATATACGTAAAAAGGCTTGGGCTATAATCTAAATCCAGATGATTATCTGATTTCGTTACCGAAATTGTGAAGTATTACACTGGTGTCAGGTAGGCAGCAGGCTGGCCTATGGCATAACTTATAACTTCTTCATCTGTTCTTCAATCTTTTTCGATGTCGGTGTAATGGAAAGGCCACCCAGCCCGGTACACCGGAGAGTCCTGGGTAATGATCTCCCGGCCTGATCCATTGCAAGGATCACTTCATCCAGCGGAATAACGGGATCCAGTCCGGCAAGAGCCATATTCGCTGATGAGATCCCATTCAGGCTGGCCTGGATATTTTTTCCCAGGCAGGGTACTTCAACCCTGTTGGCAACGGGGTCACATACCAGGCCGATCATATTCTGTAGGGCCATGGATGCTGCAGAGAGCCCCTGCTCCAATGTACCCCCTTTCATCTGCACAAGCCCACCGGCAACCATCCCGGAGGCAGATCCGCATTCCGCCTGACAACCGCATTCTTCAGCTGCAAAAGTGGAAAGTCCAGCTATAAACACACCGATCAAACCGGCTGCAAGGAATGCTTTTACCAGTTCATCCCGGTTTACCTGTAAATCATCAGCCACCGGTATTAAAGTTCCCGGTAGTACGGCACAAGAACCGGCAGTAGGGGCAGCCACAATCAGTCCCATAGAGCTTTTCACCTCCATCATGGCCATATTGGCAGCAATGACCCGGTTTAATAACCGGTCTCCGTAAAGCAAGCCACCCGATGCAGCGTCACTGTACATCCCCGACTGGTATCCCAATATCCTGTCTTCATATGCTGTTCCCTGCAATCCTTTATGCAACGATTCCCTGAGCAGGGTTACGATCTCCTCCATCATCCCGAACACCTGTTTCTCGGTTAATGAACTTCGCTGGCATTCATAGATCAATGCTGCCCGGTACAGATCCATTTTTCCCTCGCGTGCATAAAACAGCAGTTCTTTGGCTGTAGTGAATGGAACCCTATGGTTTTTCAATGAAAGAACAGGCATAACAGGATCAATAACAAGGATTTTTTCCACTGAATGCTTCTCCTGAATGGATTGCAGCCACCCCTGGTCGGGTGGTGCAGATAGCTTCATCTGTATCATGTTCCTGTCACCTGAAGAGAGAGCAGCTACCTGTTCGATGGAAGGAAGGGGATGGATTTCAGGTTTGCCATTTAACGGGTATTCCCGGGCAGTAAGAAACAGAAGAACTTCATAAAAATCACCCCACATACTCATCTTAAAATCATCGATGGACTGGATCTCAACCACTCCTCCACCATGGGAAATGGCTATCAATGAGACGCTGTTTCCATTTTTCCCTTCCAGGTTGATGCGGTAGGTATTGGGATGCTCGGCTTCAAACGGGGTAATTTTGAATTCCATGACCAATCCACCCTCTTCTGCTTTCTTCAATGCTGCGGGAAGTTCAGGATGAGTGATTTCCCAGCCCATTAATCCGGCAGCGAGGCCCATTGCCGAGCCCTGGCTTTCATAGGTTGTGGCGAGAGAACCATCCGGACTGAATTCGATCAAAACCCTTGAGGGTTCATCACCAAGGATCTGTCTTGCCATCTGCCCGATCCGGACCGATGCGGCTGTGTGTGAACTGGATGGTCCCCTCATGACGGGGCCGATCACGTCGTTGAATAGGCTTGGAGGCAACTTGTTCATATCTTCAAAAAAATTCTATTTCTAATTATAATACCTGTCCGTAATAGTGATTTTTCAGTTAAAAAGTATCATTTCGTACCGTGCTATTTTACCCCAGGGGGCATATTCGTCAATAAAAACCGGGTCAGGAGTTCGTACAGGTGTCTGGTTGTCCCCTCCCCTTCTCGTATTCCATGCGACCTGTTCGGGTAAGCCATCATGGTAAAGGCTTTGTTGTGTTTTATGAACTCATTAATCAGTTTTTCAGTGCCCTGATAATGGACATTATCATCACCTGTACCATGCACGATTAGCAGGTTTCCTGAAAGATTAGCAGCAAAGCTGATGGGAGAGCCCTTTTCAAATCCTTCCGGATTTTCAGCAGGTGTTCGCATATACCGCTCCTGGTAAATGGCATCATACAACCGTTGATCAGGAACCGGAGCCACAGACATTCCTGTATGATAGATCCCGGGATAACGAAGGAGTGCATTCAGTGTCCCTGACCCACCACCACTCCAGCCCCAGATACCAATCCGGTCTTTGTCCACAAATTCCCAATTTCCAATTGTTTCTGCTGCTTTTGCCTGGTCGGAAGAAGAAATGATTCCGATTTTCATGTAGACACATTTTCTCCAATCCCTTCCTTTTGGAGCGGGGGTGCCCCGGTTGTCGACACTCATTACAATATACCCTTTCTGCGAAAGAAAAAGATGCCACAGACTGGGCATTCTGTCCATCACGGTTGTACTCCACGGCTCACCGTACACATGAAAGAGCACCGGGTATTTCTTTGATGGATCAAAGCCCGGAGGTTTGATCATATAACCGTCCAGCTTTACGTCATTGCCGATATCCACCGTAAAAAACTCAACCGGGTTTACCCTCAGTCCTGCCAATTTCTGTTTAAGTTCCTTGTTTTCGGCCAGAGTTCTTACAGAGGAATGTCCTGGCAGATCCACCAGGTCAATGGTTTGTGGTGTTCGGGTATTGGTAAAAGTATGTATTGCCCACCTGGAATCTGGAGAAATCTGGTAGCTGTGTATCCCCGGCTGGTCTGAGGGAGTGAGCCGTTCAGGCTTTCCATTGCCTGACAGTAATGTACGGTAAAGGTATCGCTGGGTAGCATTATCCGGTGAAGCAATGAAATAGACATACCCATTTATAACATCAATATTCTCAACAGATATCACATCAAAGGCCTCCTCCGTTACCGGTCTGACCTGTTTTCCATTGCGGTTGACAGCATAGATGTGCCGCCATCCTGTTTTCTCGCTGATCCATGTAAATTCCTCTCCGTTATTCATCCAAACCAGGTCATCCACCACATCCAGCCAGGCATCATCTTTTTCTGTATGAATTGTTTTCACCTTGCCTGTCAGGGCATTTCCGAAATTGACCCATATGGTATTCTGGTGCCTGTTGAGGTATTGAAATACTATCTCTTCTGAGCTGGATGCCCAATCCATCCGTGCTATATAATGATTCCTGGGGTCACCCTCCACCTTCATCCAGACAGTGTTACCCCCGGTAGCAGGAATAGCTCCCACACGGCAAGCAGAGAGTTTCTCCCCCACTTTAGGATACTGCACCGGGATGATAAAGGAATAGAGCGAATCGGTATTATTGATCAGGTAAAAATCCCGGATTCCCGATGCGTCAAGCTGCCAGTAAGCAATGAATCTCCCATCGGGGCTCCACCGAAAACCATCTCTAAGGTGGAATTCCTCTTCATACGCCCAGTCGAATGTACCATTAATCAGTGACTTGGAACCATCAAATGTCAGTTGCGTAATCTTACTCGTTTTCAAATCTTCGACATAGAGGTTATTTTCAACAACATACGCAACCTTTTCGTTGTCCGGAGAAAATTTTGCAAACATAAGCATGGAAGGTCCGGCGAATTTTCCGAGCTGTTTAAGATCCCCTGAACTTAAATCAAGGACCCAGTAATCTCCCTTTGTATTGAGTCTCCAAACCCTTCTTGTATTGGTAAAAACCAGAAGTTTTTTTCCATCGTATGACCAGTAATAATTGTCTATACGGATTGGAGATTCTTTGTCCGGCGGAATCAGCTGTTCAGCTGATACGAAAATTGTCCTGTTACCCGTTCCCGGTTCATACTTCACGATATCCCATCCCCTCTTGCCCCCCTCGGCTCTTTCCAGTGTAGTATATCCTGATCCATCTTCCAGCCATCTCGCCGGGCCAAACGATTCAGACTTGAATTCATTACTGCTAAAGATCCGGTCCAGAGTAAGAACCGATGGATGCGATCTCTGGCTATATCCGTTCATGAAGGAAAGACAGCAAACCAGTAAGGGAACCAGCAAATTGAAGCGTCTTCTGAAATTTCGGAGTATTGAATTGGTTTTCATGGCATTTGGTTTACTTGATACTCCTGTAAAGTAAGTTAAAAAATAACGGATTTGAAATCCACAGCCCGATTTATTCAGCATGCCCATAATCCAGTGTTGAACAGTACTTTTAAAATCGCCTACCTGGATGCGGTGTGTTGTTTTTTTAATTTTTTTGTTGAATGTTGTGGTTCCGGAATATATCTTCAGGGCAGGAAAAAAGGGAAGTTTGATGCTGGATGAATTCGGTGATGAGTACCGCCAGTATATGAAAACTACCGGAAGGATCATTCCGAAAAAAAATGACTAATTTAACGGGTTCGATATTTTTATTGGATGACCGATCTCAATTATAGAAAAGTACACAAGGGCAGGCCGGATCTTTCAGGTGAACACATCTGGGGTGATATAGGACAGATGGTCCTCTTTATCCTTTTTTTCACCATCTGGATTGTCGATTCCTTTGTGCTGAAGATATCCACCCTTCCGGGTGAATCCATTTCCTGGTCTATCCGGTTTCCCCTGGCAGGGGTCATCCTGGTTCTCTCATCCTGCCTTGCCCTGTCCGGGATGCAAGCTGTTTTTGGTCATAAGCGTGAACACCCGGTCATTATCCGGGAAGGGGTATTTAACCGTGTCAGGCATCCGATCTATCTGAGCGCCATTTTGCTTTACCTGGGGCTGATTGTATTGACCCTCTCTATTTTATCGGCTATTTTCTGGTTCATCATCATCCTGTTTTATTATTTTATATCAAGGTATGAGGAGAAGATCCTGATTCATGAGTTTGGTAATCAATATAAGGAATACATGGATGAAGTGCCCATGTTATTACCAACCCCGTTTAAGAAGAAAGGCCAATAGAATGGGAAATTTGAAAAGCATCATTAAAGGGACCCAGGCACGACTGGTACATGTATGTAATGGTAAAACGGATCATTTATCCAGTTGATGTGATTCGTCCCTGGTTGGTTAACATCTTCTTTCCAGTAGCTGTTGTTGCATATGGAAGAAATTCATAACTTGAGGGAGTGATTACATTTTCCGATGCTAATCTCATTCACTCTGAAAAAAAAGATAAATTTTAATACACAAATCGAATTACGTGGGGATTCAACCAGATTTTTCGATCGTTTGTCCATCTAAAAAGCACGACCATGAAAAAATACAAATTACTGCAAATCAGCACAATATCATTTTTCCTAATCACCGCTGGAATTGGTTGCGAAGAGGAGAGCACCTTCCAGATTGAGGAAACCCAGGAGATTATTTTTCACTACTCGTATGAGAATCTTGCTGACGGACAAGAATTTGCCGGGTGGTGCATTGACAAAGATGGTGTGGTCTGGAACCTGGAAGGCTCCCTTCACTGGAACGATGAGGTACTGAATATTGTGAAGGACAGCACTGCCATTTACTGGTATGATAAGGATGACCTGGAACAGGAATATGCAACAGGTAAGGGAAGAGCACTGGGGAAAATCAGGGATGCAGAACTGGACAAAAAAATAGAGCAGATAGAGGATATCCTATATGAAAGTTATTCGGTGGCTAACAGCATCATGGCTGATTCGGGAAGTGCCGTTTATGGATTCCTCGCCTTTGACAGCCAGACCCAGAAATACCGTAAGGTGATCCTGGAACTGTCCGGTGACTGGTATTCTTACTTGGAGGATGAGAGTGCTGAAGAACTTACCCAATGGCTAAGAACGATCCAGGAGGACATCGGTTATCCTGATTTCAAATAGAACTTCCTTACTCTAATCATTACAAATATGCATTACTTCAGACTTCTACTCAATCTGTTCCTGATTGGGCTTTTCTTACCCAACCAGGCAGGACAATCACAAACTGCGGATTCTCATCAAAACGGGTCGGCTGATCTGTTTGATGCTTTCAACTACCGGAATGTCGGTCCCACTCGTGGAGGACGTGTTACTACCGTAGAGGGTGTGTTATCACAACCCGGGACGTTTTACATGGGAAGCACCGGGGGTGGAGTGTGGAAAACGGTCGATTATGGCATTAACTGGGAAAATGTATCGGATGGTTTCTTCATCACGCCATCAATTGGAGCCATCAGGGTAGTCCAATCCAACCCCGATATTGTTTATGTTGGAACCGGATCCGATGGACTGCGGTCCAATGTCATCACCGGCAAGGGAGTGTATAAATCGATGGATGGCGGCAAAACATGGAAACACCTCGGCTTGACCAATACCGGTCAGATCGGGGCGGTGGAGATCCATCCTGAAGATCCCGAAACCCTGTTTATTGCAGCCATCGGACAGGCTTTCCAGCCCAGTCCCGACCGGGGTGTTTACAGAACACTCGATGGCGGAGAAACATGGGAGCAGGTTCTTTTTGTAGCCGACACCATCGGGGTGGTTGACCTGGAGTTTGCACCCGGGAACCCTGAGATCATCTACGCTTCCATGTGGAGGGCAGAACGTAAACCATGGACAATCGTCAGCGGCGGATATCAGGCAGGTGGTATTTACCGGTCCATTGATGGAGGAACAAGCTGGAAAAAAATAACCCGGGGATTGCCGAAGGGTTTGATTGGAAAAATCGACCTGGCTGTCTCCCCGGACGACCCCAGCAGGGTGTACGCAGTAGTCGAAGCCCCGGAAGGAGAAGGTGGACTGTACCGGTCGGATGACCGGGGCGAAAGCTTCTACCTGGTTTCCACCCATGAAGGATTGATCAACAGACCCTTCTATTATTGCAATATCGAAGCCAACCCCCTGAATGCCAACTCCATTTACTCATTGGCAGGGAGTTATTACCATTCAACCGATGGGGGAAAAAGCTGGCGGGGTATCCGGGCACCTCATGGTGACCATCATGATCTGTGGATGAACCCTGAAGATACCCTCATCCTGATCCAGTCCAACGACGGCGGAGCGAATGTCTCGCTGGATGGTGGCACAACCTGGTCCACGCAGCATAACCAGCCCACCGCCGAACTATACCAGGTGGAGGTCGATGATCAATACCCCTACTGGTTGTATGCCGGTCAGCAGGATAACAGCACCATTGCTGTCCCGAGCCTTCCCCCCTACTCATCGGCTACCGGAGCTTCCGGCTTCTGGCTGTCCGTCGGGGGTTGTGAGACTGGTCCGGCAGTTCCAAAACCCGGGAATCACAACATCGTCTATTCAAACTGCAAAGGTCGGTTTGGAGTGTATGATAAACGAACCGGGCAGGAAAAGCAATATTATGTCGGGGCAACCAATATTTACAGCCACAACCCAAAAGATCTGAAATTCCGTTTCCAGCGCGTGGCGCCAATCCATGTTTCTCCAAACAATCCAGACGTGGTTTATCATGCCTCGCAATTCCTGCACAGAACGTCCGATGACGGCAAGACGTGGGAAACCATCTCTCCCGACCTGACGGCTTTCGAGCCGGACAAACAGGTGATCTCAGGAACACCCATCACAAGGGACATTACCGGTGAAGAGTATTACAGCACGATCTATTCCGTACGTGAATCTCCCATCCGCGAAGGATTGATCTGGGTGGGTGCAAACGATGGTCCCGTACACGTAACATTGAATGGCGGGGAAAGCTGGGAAAACGTAACTCCTGCCAGCATCGCCCCCGGAGGAAGGGTTGATTGTGTCGAACCCTCTCCGCACAAAGAAGGAAAAGCCTATGTTGCGATCCTCCGGTACCAACTCGGTGACTGGCACCCCTATATTTACAAAACTACGGATTACGGGAAAAGCTGGACCCTGCTTACAACAGGGGAAAATGGAATACCGGCTGACTATCCCACCCGGGTTGTAAGGGAAGATCCTGACGTGGAAGGACTGCTTTATGCAGGTACAGAATTTGGACTGTTCCTTTCAATGGACGATGGACATTCCTGGAAAAGTTTTCAGCAAAACCTGCCCGTAACTCCGGTAACCGATATAAAGATTTTCCGGAAGGACCTGGTTCTCTCCACGATGGGCCGCTCATTCTGGATCATGGATAACCTTTATTCATTGCACCAGCTCGTGGAATCGAAGAATAACCTGGAAACAACCCTTTTTAAACCGGCAGATACTTATCGTTTCCGTTACCGGGGAACAGGAGCCAGCGATGTTCCAAATTACACCTATCCATCCGTAATCATTGATTACTATATCCATAAAAAGCCGGAAAAGAACATTACGCTTGAAATAATGAACAGCACGAGTGATGTTATCCGAAAATATACCAGTGATGTGCAATCCGGGAATCGGAACAGGGAGCAGGACCAGGATATGGCATTCAGCTTTTTCATGCGAAGGTCAGCACCGCAATTAAGCAGTGATCCGGGTACCAACCGTTTCCAATGGGATTTGCAACACGAAGGCGCATGGGATGCCAATCCCGGAAGAAGTTATCGTAACGGACCGACAGCAGCACCCGGAGAATATAACGTCCGGTTAACGGTTGATGGAGAGGTCTTCACGCAATCCTTTTACCTTCTGCCAGACCCCAGGCTGGAAGGAGTTAGTATTGAAGACATGAAAACACAGGAGACACTCGCCCTCCGGGTGAGAGATCTTCTCAGCGAAAGCAAACAGCTGGCAGACCAGATCAACCAACGAAGAGAAAACCTTGCAAAACTGCTTGAGAAGCAGAAAGACGATCGTCTAAAAAAGGAAGACGATGAATTGAAACTGTTCGAAGCCCAGTTACTTACTGAGGAAGGCCCCTACATGACTCCCATGCTGATCGATCAGATCAGCTACCTCGCATCCATGCTGGACAGGGCGGATCAGATGCCTGGAAAAGATGCCTATGAACGATATGATGAACTCCGGAAGCAGCTGCACGATATTCAAGCTTCCTTCAAAAAGATAGAATGATTAACAAACACACCCCTGGAACCTCAAACTGATGATCATAAAGGCAAACAGTCACTTAACCTCTATCCTGGTGATGCTTATCATTGCAGGATGCGCTTCAAACCCAAAAAAGAAAGAATCAAATACTGCCATCAGAATCATGGAAACAACAATTTCCGGGATTCATCAGGCCTACCAACGTGGGGAATACAACTGTGAACAGCTGGTTACTGCCTATCTCAGGCGGATTGAAGCGTATGACCAGACAACGGGATTGAATTCAATCATTCTGGTCAATCCTGAAGCATTGAATATTGCACGGGAACTGGATAACGAGTATCAGAGAACAAAAATACTCAGGCCACTCCACGGCATTCCCGTCATTGTAAAAGATAATTATATTACAAAAGGTATCCAGACCACAGCCGGTTCAATGGCAATGAAAGGATTCATTCCTGACCGAACAGCATACCAGGTAATGGCATTAGAAGAGGCAGGGGCAGTCATCCTGGCAAAATCAAATATGGCTGAATGGGCTTTCAGCCCTGCAGTTACGATCAGTTCAATTTCCGGTGAGACCCTGAATCCCTATAATCTCGATCATGTTCCTGCCGGGTCCAGTGGTGGTACTGCTGCTGCTGTGGCCTCAAATTTTGGAACCGTGGGACTGGGTACAGACACCGGGAATTCGATCCGTGGACCTTCCTCCCATAACGCCCTGGTTGGATTCCGTTCCACACTGGGATTGACAAGCAGGGACGGCATTGTGCCACTTTACCTGCGAAATGATGTTGGTGGACCCATGACCCGGACCGTTGAAGATGCCGTTCGGATACTTGAGGTGATTGCCGGCTATGATCCGAATGATCCCGTTACCATTCGTTGCCGGGAAAAATTACCTGCAGGTTACCAGCAATTTCTCGACAAAAACGGACTGAAAGGTGCGCGTATCGGTGTATTGCGTATATTAAGCGAAACGGATCCGGATCCGCAGGTATCTGCACTCTTTGAACAGGCTATTGCTGACCTGAAACAACTCGGAGCGGAGGTGATAGACCCCTTTGATATTCCTGGATTTGATACCCTGAGCCAGGGCCAGTGGTGCCCTGTTTTCCAGCATGATCTGAATGCCTTTCTTGCCGCCTGCGGGAAGAATGCACCCGTCAGGAACCTGAAAGAGATCGTGAATTCGGGCAAATATTCACCTTATATCAAGGACCGCTTACACTATTTCCTTGCAAATGAAACAATTCCCGGGGAAACACCAGGAGTTTGCTCGGATCCATATACCGATTACCGGAGGATTAACTTCAGGAATGCCATCGAACAGGCTATGGACCAGTTAAACGTGGGTGCAATCATCTATCCTACATGGAATCACCCTCCTGCCAGGAAAGGGGATATGGAAGGATACAAAGGAGATAACAGCCAGATCATTGCTCCGCATACCGGTCAGCCTGCATTTACAGTCCCGATGGGCTATACCCCGGGAAATTTACCGGCAGGGCTCCAGTTCCTTGGCAGAATGTTTGATGAGCCGACATTGATAAAGTATTGCTATGCTTATGAACAGGGAACCGTGCACAGAAAACCACCGGAATTGTTACCGGAACCAAATGAATAATAGAAGATGGAAAAGCGAGATTATATAATGAGGGAAGTTGAAAAGATCGCTGTCCTGATCCGGTTTCTTCTTGGAAAGATCCTCTCAGCGCTAACCATTGTTCAGAAAGAGGAAGTATACGAACAGGTTGACCGGGAGTTGAAATTAAACGTGGATATGGATATTGAATCAATCCTGCATCTTCCCCCGGATCAATTCGATAATGCCTTCAAGGAGAACAACGGTTTTAACCTGGAAAACCTGGAACTGCTGGCAAACCTGTTCCATGAGATGGCACAGGTTAAAGAGGAAAAGAAGAAGCTGTTTTTGATGAAGTCGCTTGAACTCTATAATTACATCAGTGAGAAGAGCAAAGCTTTCTCTTTTGAGCGGGAAGGCATGAAGACCAGGATCGTTGATGAAATGGACCAGTTGTAACCCCTTTATCGCCATGCATACCGAAAATCCAATCAGAAAGCACATGGGCTTACCCGTTTATCTTTTATTCCTCCCGGGACTATCGATCCTCTGCTCCTGCAGTCAATCTGAACTGCCGGAGCGCATTCTCCGGTATGATCAGCCGGCAGAATATTTTGAAGAAGCGTTGCCTCTTGGAAACGGGCGGATTGGCGCGACGGTTTATGGGGGAACGGGCAGTGAGCAGATTGTGCTCAATGAAGAGACGCTCTGGACCGGTGGTCCGGTCGATCCCTACATGAACCGGGAAGCATACAAGCACCTTCCTGCTGTTCGTGAAGCGTTGTTTAATGAGGACTACCGGTTGGCTGACAGCCTCGTGCGTAACCTGCAGGGCAAGTTTTCGGAATCCTATGCCCCGCCGGGAGATCTGTATATCGATTTTCTTCATGATGATTCCATAACGGATTATTACCGGGAACTGGACCTTCGAACGGGTATTGCTGCGGTTAGCTATTCAACCGGAGAAGTGGATTACACACGCGAATTTTTCACCTCCTTTCCGGATCAGGTACTGGTAATCCACCTGACAGCCAGTAGAAAAAACAAGCTGAATGTCAGTCTCCGGTTCAGGAGCCCATTGCATCATGCGGTTTCTTTTGAACATGGCAGGTTGATCCTGCATGGACAGGTTCCAGTACACTGTGAACCAAATTACCGCGGTAACCTGGCCGATGCAATCGTTTATGATGACCGGAAGAGTATGCGGTTTGAAGTCCAGGCTGCTATTGTGGAATCGGATGGTTTCATAGCAGGTACGGACAGCTCCTGCTACCTCCGGGATGCTTCAAGGGCAACAATCCTGGTTTCCATCGCCACAAGCTTCAACGGGTATGATAAAGAACCCGGGCTGGATGGTGTGGATGAGTCGGAACATGCTTCCGGTTATCTTGCCGGTGCAATGTCAAAATCTTTCAGTAGGCTCCGGAAGGAGCATGCAGCTGATTTTACCGGTTGTTTCAACCGGGTGGTGCTGGATCTGGGTCCGCCCACCGAAGAGCACCTATCGACAAATAAACGGCTTATGCGGTATTCCGAAGGCAATCCGGACAACGACCTGGAATCGCTTTATTTTCAATTTGGCCGGTATTTGATGATCAGCGCCTCCAGGCCGGGTGGGATACCAGCCAACCTGCAGGGTATCTGGAACCCCCACGTACGCCCGCCATGGAGTTCCAATTATACGACAAACATCAATGCTGAAATGAACTACTGGCCTGCGGAAGTATGCAACCTCTCCGAGTTTCATCAACCGCTGTTGGATTTCATTCAAAACCTGAGCAGTACAGGTAAGATCACTGCCCGGACCTTTTACGATTGCGGGGGATGGTGTTGCTCTCACAATTCCGATATCTGGGCAATGACCAACCCGGTGGGAGATTTCGGGAATGGAAATCCCGTATGGGCTAACTGGTCGATGGCCGGACCCTGGTATTCGACTCACCTGTGGGAACATTTTCTTTTTACCTGTGATACACTGTTCCTGAAGGATTATGCTTACTCCCTGATGAAAGGCGCTGCGGTCTTCTGCATGGATTACCTTACCGAAGGACCGAATGGTTATCTTGTCAGCGCCCCTTCCACTTCTCCGGAAAACATGTACCTTACTCCGGATAATTACCGGGGTGCCACACTGTATGGTTCAACAGCCGACATGGCAATGATCAGGCAGCACCTGTCGAATACGGTTTCAGCATCAGAAACCCTTGGGTTGGATGTGGATTTCCGGCAGGAGATGCAGGGTATCATCGAACGCCTCTATCCCTACCAGATCGGATCCAGGGGAAACTTACAGGAGTGGTACCATGACTGGAACGATTCCGATCCCCATCACCGTCATGTATCGCACCTGTTCGGTTTGCATCCCGGGAACAGCATCTCGCCGATTACTACACCGGAACTGGCTGAAGCATGCAAACAGTCTCTGCTGCTCAGGGGTGATGGAGGAACAGGTTGGAGCAAAGCCTGGAAAATAAACCTGTGGGCACGGTTGCTTGATGGGAACCATGCATATCTGATGCTGAATACCCATCTGAATTATGTGTCTCCCGATCCGGAAACACAATACCATGGAGGCGGAACCTACCCGAACCTCTGGGATGCCCATCCTCCGTTTCAAATCGATGGCAATTTTGGCGGTAGTGCAGGAATTGCAGAAATGCTGCTGCAAAGCCATCATGGAGAGATCCACCTGCTGCCGGCTCTGCCAGATGCCTGGCCCGATGGTTCAGTAAAAGGACTGAGGGCTCGCGGAGGGTACACCGTTGATATAAGCTGGAAGGATGGGAAATTGACCACGGCAGCAATCACACCCGATTTCAACGGGGAAGTGATTGTTAGATACGATAATAGAGTAAGAACCTATCCAACGAAAAAAGGGGAAATTGTTGAGATACGACAATAACCTCTTTCATGAAATTTACCTTTCGATCCTGTGGCAAACATTTATGGGAAATATTCAACCCCTTCAGGGTTGATAAGACGTTCATGTGGTTACCACCGGTTTCACCGGCGGTTATTCATAGTTCAATCCTTTCAGGATTGGATAATTTGCTTTCAGCTTACCACCAGCTCCACAGGTGGTAAGTAAAATTTAATCCATGACCGGCAGGTCTTCGGGATTCAATCATAGGATGCTAAGAAATAGAATCTTGTGGGTATTAAGCCATTGTAAAACAATACAGTATAAAAAGTTCTGCGGAGCAGAACAACAATGAGTAACTCCGTACGCAGTGCGTGGTAGAAACAGATAAAAACATCATAACAAACAGAATGTTGGCTTTTTTCACTTTTGTTATTACCTTGAGACACGTATGATTAATAAAACCAACTTCTATATTAATCGTTACAATTATGACAGAATTCGAATCCAGAGATGATATTGTCCGTATCGGAAATCACCTGTATAAACATTTGATCAAATATGAGATCATTGCCCTGGTGTTGATCGGAACGGGAATTGTTCTGAGGCTGTTTGATAAACCCGGGAGATTACTGATTACCATCGTACTTGTCCTGCTGGCACTGCTCTATTTCTTCATTGCTTTTGCAAACATCCGGTTTGAAAAAGGCGGTAATACGGAGCGTTTTGTTTACCGGTTGAATTCCTGGATTTCAAGCATTGCTGTCGTTGGACTTGTATTCCTGCTTCACCGGTTACCCTTTGCAACCACAATGGCACTGATCGGCTCAATTCCCTTACTTTTATTAACTGTTTTCATGTTGATCATAAAGAGCAGGAAGCATGAAAACAGGGTGATTACACTGCTGACCATAACCCGCTCACTCATCATCGGGCTGGTAGTGCTGATATACTATTTGCTAACAATGCATTAAATAAGAGATCACTAATGTTAATACTTATAAAAATGAAAAGAATCAGACTTCCTTTCTTGATCCTGTTTGTTTTTCTCTCTGTCACTGTAGCAAGAGCACAGGATGATATTCTCCAGAGGCTTGAAGAGATTGCCATCATTGATCAAAAGGTAATGATGCCCATGCGGGATGGTATCCGGTTAGCGACCGATATCTACCGGCCGAGGACGGATGAACCGGTTCCGGTTATCTTTTCAAAAACACCTTACAATTTTAATCCTTACGGGGATGGTGAGATGCGCACACGTGGTTATTCCAGGGCCTATGAGGCAGTTAGCAGGGGGTATGCTTATGTGGTGCAGAATGAAAGAGGGAGGTTTTTCTCGGAAGGGAAATGGGATATTCTTGGGCCCCCCACCAACGATGGTTATGATGCTTTCAGCTGGATGGCAGAACAACCCTGGTGCAATGGGGAAATCGGGACGTATGGTTGTTCTTCCACAGCAGAATGGCAAATGGCTGTAGCAGCGCTCGATCACCCGTCCCATGCAGCCATGGTGCCCATGGGGTACGGTGCCGGTGTAGGCAGGATTGGTGACTATTATGAACAGGGCAACTGGTACAGGGGAGGGGCCCATCAATTGCTTTTTACCGTCTGGCTTTACGGAACACAACACGATGAATTCAGTCCAAGACTTCCGGAGAATATTACCCAGCCGGACCTGCAACGCATTCAGCGGTTTTACGACATGGCTCCGGAAATGCCCCGGGTTGACTGGTCAGAAGCGTTAAAGCACCTTCCGCTTCAGGATATTATGAAAAATGTACACGGCGCAAAAGGGATCTGGGATGACATGATCAGGAGAAAACCGAATGATCCGGCATGGTACGAAGGGGGACTTTACCATGATAACATGCCTTTCGGTGTTCCCGGATTCTGGTTTGTCTCCTGGTACGATGTTGCTACCAGCCCAAACCTTGCCCTGATCAATCATGTCCGTAACAACATTGAAGATCAGGAAGTGGCAAATAACCAATATCTGGTCATTGCTCCTACTGCGCACTGCAGTTATTGGAATACATCGGAGCATACCATCGTGGGTGAACGGGACATGGGAGATGCACGGCTCAATTATGATGAACTGATCTATGGATGGTTTGACTACTGGCTGAAAGGGGAAGATAACGGGATCCTGGAAAAGACACCCCGGGTGCAGTACTATACCATGGGAATGAATAAATGGCAATCCTCTAACACCTGGCCTCCTGAAGGGATAGAAACGACCACATGGTACCTGGACAGTAAAGGTTCGGCAAACACGCGGATGGGCAACGGTAAACTGTCATTAACCGCGAGTGGAAGCAAGGACCGGCCTGATTCGTTTACCTATGATCCCATGGATCCTGTACCTTCTTATGGAGGCAATGTCTGCTGCATGGGAAATGCACTCCAAGCTGGCTCTTTTGACCAGCAAAACATGGAAACCCGGGAGGATATCCTGGTCTATACCTCCCCACCACTGGAAGAAGGCATTGAAGTGAGTGGATTCGTTGAGTGTACACTTTACGTATCATCCGATGTAACGGATACCGACTTTACCGTCAAGCTGGTTGATGTCTATCCCGATGGCAGGGCGTATAACCTGGATGAAACCATCCAGCGAATGAGGTACAGGGAGGGATATGACAAAGAAGTGTTCATGGAAAATGAAACGGTATATAAACTGGAAATGACACCCCTCTCAACCAGCAACTATTTTGCCAGGGGACACCGGATACGGCTCGAAGTTTCGAGCAGCAATTTTCCACGGTTTGCACGTAACCTGAATACCGGAGGCAACAACTACGACGAGTCGACCGGTATCGTTGCACACAACAAGATCCACCACTCGAAAGAGCATCCATCTTGTATTAAACTGCCTATTCAAAAAAAATAAGCGAACCTAGAATTCTATAAGCAATGAAGAAATTGAAATCAACTCTCGTTTTTCTTGTTTTGCTTTCCTCAGGATTATTCGTTTCCACAGTAATCGACATAATGGCACTCCACGACATCGCAGATGATTACGTCAGTCAGGAGGTGTTATCAGATCACCAGATCTCCACATCCCATGCACTACCGGATTGGAGTTCATGCTCATTGGAATGGGGTGCAATTCACTTCAGTATAATATTTCAATTGGTGCTTACACTAATGGTAATAATTGTATTAGTGCGAATTATTAAGAGCCGCCAATTGAATTTGAAATAGATCGGGTAGTTAATAAGTTATTTGGTCATAATAAGAAGTGATCGAAATAATTGTCTCACCACTCATTACTCAGTTCTTTACTCTTTTACCCAGCACCCCCGCCCGAACGACGTTCCCGCCCGGATGACCCGGTCGGACGGGCAGCATCCAAAGCCAAGGACCTTTTCCTCTCACAACTCACCTCTCCCCTCTCATAACTCACGAATTTTATGTTGCACCGCAGGTAGAATTTTGACTTGTGAATTCTGGGTTTCGGTTAGATCCTGACGATCACGCTCTGCGTGATGTCAGGATAAGTTCGTCATGCATTATTCACTTCAGCTTTGCTTGGTGAATAATGTATCTGATATCCCGCTTTTCAGCGGGATAAGTTCAACCAACAAAATTCACATCGTCTATGGCTCGTGAATTCTGGGTTTCACTTACTTTTTACTTTTATCTTTTATCTTTTATCTTTTATCTTGATATAGATGATCCCCTACCCTTCTCATCCAGGCAAGCTCTTCTTCGCTCAATGGGCCAAGATTCAGGGTTTTCAGGTTCTCCCGGAGCTGAACTAGGTTTCTAACACCCATCATGCACACATCGACCGAGGGATTTGACAGGACAAACCGGTAACAATCGGCTGCTGAAGGTGTCTTCTCACCGGGAGGTATTTTCTTCGGATTGATCAACTGTTTCCAGCGGGTTGCGGTATAGGTGACAATCCCGGGTTTCGACTCCCCGGTGATCTTCGGAAAGACATCCGTTTCAGCTCCCCTGTGGGCAGCATTATACCGAACGTGAAACAGATCGAATATACCCTCTTCGTGCAGACTGGGGAATAATTTTCGGTTGTGACTGAGGATGCCGATATACCGGACCAGTCCTTTCTCTTTCATGCTCAGCGCACCATCAATAATGCTCTGCCGCGGTCTGTTCATGAAATAGCCCAGGTTCAGGATATCGGCGCGCTCAATCCCCAGTTGTTTTAACCTGCTTTTGAAAAACTTTTCAGTTAAAGCAGGCACGTGTGCATAACTGATAAGCGCAAGCACCAGTTCTTCCCGTTTCCCCTTTTTTATAATTTCACGGATAGCTTTCTCCATCTCCGGAGAGCTTCCCTTGATAAAAGTGCCCCAGGTGAAATAGTTGCACCCGTGTTCAAAAGCTTCTTCGAAGACCTCTTCTTTCGCTCCAAAGCTGGAGGAGATACCCAGTCTCCCAACCCGGAGGCCGGTCCTGCCCAAAAGGGTTTTTTCGTTGAAATTCATGACTATTTCTTTCAGTCCCTCCGGGACGTTTTGGTATGTTGAACACTCTGTTCAGTCACTAAAGTGGCTGCCTATTATCTTTCTGTCCCTCCGGGACGTTTTGATATTTTGAACGTTATGCCTTAGGCACACCTTCGGCGAATTTTGAACTTAAAAATTGACTTCTAACTTTTACTATTCTTATCAACCTATAACGTATAACTTATCAACTTTTCTTACCGAGTACCTGCTACCCTGACCCACTCACTGCTCATCTCTTTCACCAGGCTTAGTCCTCATTTTTCTCTGCTGCACTTGAATGGTCGCAGATGATCACCCATTTCCCGTCGATCTTTTGCCAGACAAGGGTATAATGACCGCTCACATCACCGATGGATCTGGAGAGGTGGAATTTCCCGATCAGGATAGCAGTCTTTGCATCGATTTTATAGATATCGAGCACCTCAAATGCAAGTTTCCCCATTGCCGGCAGGTCAGGATAACTTGTATGATACCTTTTCCTTGTGGCTTCCCAGCCATAGGTTGGTCCACCGGCTCCGACAAATACAAGCTTATCCGATTTCCAGTAGCCTTCCATAAATTTATCAATATCACCTTCATTCCATGCATCTTCGGTCATTTGAAAAACTTTCAGGATGGCCTCTTTATCTTTTCCCGACAGTTTCTCCTGGCTTATTGCCGGGAAGCAAATGAATAGGGTGAACGTATAGAGTAGTATCTTTTTCATGCGAATAAAGATAGTTTCATAAAAATAATTTGCCAAAAAGGAATACATTTTCTTGGTGCTTCCCTCTATGAACCTGATTGCCGTTCTAACATCAAGAAACAGAGAAAAGAAATATTCAATCTTTTTGGTCCCTTGATTTATTCCTGGATTGATGTAACGTTAGGATAGTGACCCAAGCAATAACAGCGCATATAAAAATGAAGGTGTATCAAAAGTGATTTTTCTCACGCTAAGCCGCAAAGTGTCCGCAAAGAGAAATTAAATTAAAATACTATAGACAGAGATATACATTCTTTGCGTCTTCTGCAAGATTTTTTTCTTTTGTACTTTTGATACACCCCCCAGTAGTTGGCTGTAATTTCAAATAACCTGAACTTTTTTACATTTAAGTTTAAAATAATCGATAAATTTCAACTTAATATTATTTCAGTTTTATATAGCTTTCAGAATTTTGAATCTCATTTTTATTTATTTATGCAATATAGTTTATACAAAAAACTGAAGAATAATCATAAAAAGGACATCGGCTTCCTTACTAATGGGAATTTATGGCAGGAAAAGGAAAAAATAAAAATGGGGAACTATTAACTTTCAGTAAGTACAATATTAACCTATTACCTATTTTAATTTGACACAACAATATTAAAATGAAACAGATATTTTCAATTATCCTAACCATTTTATTCAGTTACTTCCCGAGCTGGTCACAAGAAATAAGTGATAGCAGTAAAATTGTGAAAGTGCTTTCGTTCAACATTTTGCATGGGGCAACAACCAGAGGTGATTTTAACCTGGATGCAATAGCCGGCGTAATCATGGATGCCGATCCGGATTTTGTTGCGCTGCAGGAAGTTGATTTTAGAACAAACAGGGCAAAAAAATATGACCTGGTTACAGAGCTCGGATGGAGAGTAAAGATGGC
This sequence comes from uncultured Rikenellaceae bacterium, assembly GCA_964612275.1. GTDB lineage: Bacteria > Bacteroidota > Bacteroidia > Bacteroidales > VadinHA17. The sequence continues at coordinate 13,377 of CAZTES010000006.1, read as the reverse complement.
TCCTCTCTTTGGCAGGGCAATGTACTATGATGGTGGAGAATATGGTGAAGGAGTATTATCGAAATATACTTTCATCAAAACCCGGAATGTGCCGCTACCCTATTCTCCGGGAAATGAACCCAGGGCTGCTTTAGAAATTACTACAATTCTGCCATCCGGTGACACAATAGCTTTTATTGGCACCCACCTGGATCATTTGAGGGATGAAAATGACAGAATTAACCAGGCAAAGAAAATTAACGAGGTGTTTTCTTCAAACAGATACCCAACGATATTGGCTGGAGATCTAAACGCGGTACCGGGGAGCACACCAATCAGCATTCTTGAGGAGATATGGACTGCTTCATACCATAAAAAGAAACCTGAACCAACATTTTCCTCAAAAAATCCTTCAAGGAAAATTGACTACGTAATGTTCTTACCTGAAAAAAAGTGGAAAATTATCGAAACAAGAGTCATTCAGGATTCCATTGCATCCGATCATTGTGCCTACCTGGTTACAATCAGATTGTTGGATGATTGAATAAACAGATAATATACAACCAATAGCATCCCATCACACAATAATCCTATTGTTTTCTTAATAATGATTTATAATTTTAGTTGATCGAAAAAGGATCTTTTATCCCGATTCTTAACTAATCATTGTAATGTGGAAATCGTAACTCTTCTTTTTATCCTTCTGATCGTTAGCCTGGTTTTGGAGAATTGGATCCATGCCAGACGATTGAAGAAAATACCTCTTCGAATAACGGTAACCGGGACAAGGGGGAAATCCAGTATAGTACGAACCCTTGCCTCGGTGTTTCGCAGCCATGGAATCCAGGTTCTGGCAAAAACGACCGGTTCGGAAGCAACCTACATCCTCCCGGACGGTAAGGAAGAAGCAATAAAAAGACGGGGAAAGACTACCATTCTGGAGCAAAAAAAACTGATCAGGAAGGCGGTAAAGCTAAATGTGCAATGTATGATCACCGAGATCATGAGCATACATCCGGAGTGTCATTCCATTGAAACCCACAAGATCATTAAGCCGGAATTTACAATCCTGGCAAACATCCGGGCAGATCACATCCATCTGGCAGGAAAAACCAAAGAGGAGTTGTCACACTATTTTAATCATGATATTTATCGTGGATCGCACGTTTTTATCCACGTAGATGAGATCAACGAATACCTGATTTCAGGGGCTTCAAGAAGAAATGCAAAACTGATCACAGTCACAAAGGATGCTGCTCAAAAATTGAACATCTCATCATCTGCCGCCAACCGGCACCTGCCTGAAAACCTGGATCTTGTTTATGCTGCTTCAAAACATTTTGGCATTGACCAGCATACCATCGAAAGGGGGATAGAAAATACCCTGCTGGATATCGGAAGACTGGAATTATTCCGGTTTGAAGAAGGGGAGAAAAAGATCTTTTTTGTTAACACATTCGCAGCGAACGAACCGGAATCCACGCTGAAACTGATTCATAAAATCACCGGGATCATGAGGGCAGATCCTTTGTTAACATCGGGATTGCTTGCACTCCGTTCGGATCGGGGAGAACGAAGCCGGCAATGGCTGGATTATCTTGTGGAGCGTAAAGATCATTGCTTTCATCCACTGTTTCTGACCGGTGCACATTCACGGATACTGCACCGTAAAATTGCGGGTTCTAAGATGATCAGGGGGTGTGATCCGGAATATATCACCCGGTCAATTCTGTCCGTCTGTGATACGGGTACCCTTGTTTTCGGAATGGGCAACTTTCATGGAGTGGGTAAAAAGATGGTGGAGTACTGGAAAGAAGAAGGATTATCGATGAAGAATGAGCGAAACGTGCAAAAGGGACTATGAGACGGTGAGAAGTGAGTAGTGAGTTATGAGTGGGGGAGATTAAAAAACGAAGGGAATTAGAGACGAAGATAGGGAAAGACTGACTATGATTCCAAAGGTTTTAGTAAATGAACATACTAAAAATAGCAACATGACCTATGAAATTGTTTTTATCGGATTGCTGGTAGCCCTTCTTTTTATCGGAATAACCGGCTATTACCCGGGAGGCATAATTGTTCCGGGTTACCTGGTCCTGTTCATCGATCAGCCGCTCCGGTTGACAGGCACGATCATTGCTTCTCTTATCGCGTTGCTCTGTTTTAAACTAATATCAGAATATACCATACTATTCGGGAAGAGAAGGTTTGTGTTCATGATTCTATGCGGTGGGGTTATCTCTTTTCTGTTCTCCATCCTGTTGCCACAAATCTTTCCCGGATCTATTGAATTTCAAGTAATTGGCTGGATTATTCCGGGGTTGATTGCGAACCAATACGAACGGCAGGGAATAATACAAACCCTTTCGTCCCTGGCTATTGTACTGACAGCCCTATTTTTTGTAGGTGAATTCTATCTGTTTATTGTTCAGTAGAATGCTTAAATTTTCCATATTATACGACAGGAAGAAACGGTTCCTGTTTCTGAATGGTCTGATCAGTTTACTGGTTCTGGTCACCATTTCAGCCATTCCAGAGAAGCGCCTGACTTTGCCCCCACGGGAATTCCGGGAAGCTGCAGAGATCATGAAAAGATCGATTGAGGTCATTTCTACCCATTGCCGCAGGAACAATATCAACATGGATGAACTGATCGATCCTGCAAGGACGGGGCTTATAGGGAATGAACTGACAGAGATTACCACCACCATTGGCCATCTGGATGCCAAGCGCACCACAATAAATCCAAATTTTGCCAGCCTGATCACCTTCCTGTTCATGGAAGCCGGAGTGCATGAGAACGACACCATTGCGATCGCCTGCTCGGGCTCTTTTCCGGCACTCCTGGTTGCCTCATTATCGGCGTGCAAAGCGATGAAGGTGAATGCACGGGTTATCCTGTCCATTGGTGCCTCCTCCTATGGTGCAACGAATATCCATTTCACACTGCTCGACATCCACGAACTGCTTCGCCAGCATCAGGTAATCAATGGAAAGCCCATTGCCGTTTCACCGGGAGGAATTGACGATATCGGCAGTGAACTGGACCCGGAGCTGGTAAAGATGGTTCAATCAAAAACCGAATCCCTGGGAATACCCTATCTTTATGAACCGGACCTGCAATCCAATGTTCAATTGAGGGAATCGCTCTACTTTGGGGATAAAAACATTGATATCAAAGCGTTTATTAATATTGGAGGGGGATATGCAAACATGGGGAGCAATCCGCAAATTCTGACACTGTCACCCGGACTGATCATGGAAGCGCCCTTGCCAGAAAAAAGCAGCCGGGGAGTGATCTATTCTATGCTCGGGAGAGGAATCCCGGTTATTCACCTCCTGTTCATCAAAGGGATAGCACAAAAGTACAACCTGACATGGGACCCGGTGACAGTCCCGGAATATGCTGCCCTTCATTTTGACAGCGTCCATTCCATCTCCACCAGCATGCAACTCTCGGGAATCCTCTATCTTGCATATTTTATTTTTATTTTAGCAGGATACAACAAGCTACAAAACATGAACTAATATGGATCTGTAATCAATAAATTGGATAAATTTGGATAATCTAACCTACGATAACAAGCATTAATTATATCGTATAATACATTATAAAATTTTAAACTTATGATAAAGAAGACGATTTATTTCACTGTCATTGCATTGATCTGCATCCTTACAGCATTTTCAGAGAATAAAGCATCAGCCCAGACAGCCGGGCAGCCTGTGCTGCTCACATCCTGTGGCCAGAGTCCCGGACCGGTCAGGTTAAAAATTTTCATGTCCAGGCTGGAGCTGGATTTTGACTACAGCCTATTTGCCTCGGCGGATGATCTGATCGCCAAAAAGAATGAGGGCGATCCTTACAAGTCAATCATCATTGTTACGGGGGCAAGCCTGAAAGGTATGGGAGCTGCCGGTGTTTCGATAAACGATGAGCTGGAAAGAATTGAAGGACTCATTGCAGAGGCAAAGAAACAGGGTATTACGATTATCGGATCGCACATTGAAGGAATGGAGCGGCGTGCCAAAGGTGCAGCTCCGGGTGACAACTCGGATGAGTTGTCCATTGATGCTGTTTGTCCGAATTCATCCTTTATGATTGTAAAAAAAGAGGGGGATGAAGACAGCCGGTTCACGAACATTTCAAAGGGGGAAAACATTCCGCTCATTCTCTTTGAGAAAAACCTCGATATCACCGGAGTGCTGGAAAAAGTATTTACCAAGTAAACGGTTTTGTTGTGGAGATGACCGTATTTTCAGGGATCGTTCTCGGGGTAATGGTACTGGTGTACATTGTTGCTCTGAGGTTCAAATTATCTACCGAATTATCCATGCTCGCTGCTGCACTGGCAGGAGGAGTTGCAGCAGGACACTGGATTCCTGTCCGGCACATTGCCGAAGGATCGATGACCTACCTGGATATCAACCTGATCTTTATTTCGGCAACCCTTTTTATGAATATTCTGAAAGAGTCGGGAGGTGTTGCCTTTGCTGTCCGGGGAATTCTTAAACGGTTTCATAAAAACCGGGCTCTTCTTCTGATTTTGCTAACAATCCTGCTCTTGATCCCGGGTGCCCTGACAGGTGCCGGAAGTGTTACGGTTCTCATTATGGGAGGGATGGTTGCAGTAGTCCTCTACTACATGGGCATTCCGAAAATCAGGGTATCTGCCATCATCTTTCTAATTGCAGGATTAAGTGCAGCCGCTCCACCGGTAAGTCTCTGGGCAATGATGGCTGCTGCCGGTGTGAACATGCCCTATGTTGGATTCTTTTTACCTCTACTCATTCCCTGTGTTCTCGCAGCCCTTATCACGATTTTTATCCTGGGGTGGAAAGGTACACCCGTTGATGTAGATAAAGCATTCTCCGAATTGCCGGAACCCCCTGAGAAAATGAGTTGGATCCGGATCAGCATTCCATTCATCCTGTTTTTCGGCCTGGTGTTTATCGGCAGGAAATGGCCTGCCGAGACCCCGATTGTCGGATTACCGCTCATGTTCATGGTGGCTGCACTTTCCTCCTGGCTGCTATCGCCCAAGAAGCTCAATGTTTTCAAAATTTCATCCGATACGATCAGGCAACTCCTGCCACTCATCGGCACATTAACCTGTGTGGGTATCCTGGTACAGATCATGACCCTGACGGGTGTTCGGGGGTTGCTGGCAATATCATTCATTACACTTCCTGCTTTCCTGGTGATCGGCAGTCTGTTTTTTTTCCTGCCCATTACGGAATCGGTGTTGATGTATGGATCGGCAGCCGTGTTTGGAGTCCCCCTGGTGCTTTTATTCAATACTATGGGTCTGAATCCGATTATTGCACTGGCTGGCATGAGTGTTATCTGGCCGCTGGGCGATGCCCTTCCTCCAACAGCCATCATAGGGAGGCTAACGGTAAACGTAGTTGGCGGAAAGGAATCGTACATGCAATTCCTGAAACAGTGCATCATTCCAGCCATCATCATCTGCTTGATCGGTACATTGATGGTGATCTTCAGCAGTAAGCTTGGATTTTTAACCGGTATATAAAAAAATACTCAATCATGAATATTCTAAATAGCTTTATTTCAATAATCTATTATGTTTTCATCGGATACATTGTAATCCTGTTGATCTATAATCTGGCAAAATCGAAAAACTGGAAAGAAGAAATTTTGTACATTGTCATTTTGATTCCATTCCTGTTGCGTTTATTCAGGTTGAAATAGCGTGTTTTAATAAAAGAGATTATAAAACGAATGAATACAAGAGATATCATACGCAAGAGTTTGCTGGGTTTATGCGGCCTGGCAATTTTTGTGTTATCAGGGATCCGTTTTTATCAGCACCGGCATCTTCCTGAGCCGGTTGTTCTGGGTGAGGGTATATCAGCAGTAAAGAAGCTGGGCGACTATTTTCCTGACATTAAAGGAACGGTAAACGATTGCAACCTGTATTTTCTGGAAGGGGAAGAGCCGGGTGCAACCGTGCTGATCCTGGGAGGCTCACACCCCGAGGAGCCGGCAGGCCGGCTGGTACCCTGGATCCTGGTTGAAAATGCGCGAATGCTGAAAGGCAGGCTCATTCTTGTTCTTTCGGCAAACAGGAGTGCAACGACTGTCACCCGGCCCAGCGGAGCCTATCCAACGGATTTTACCATACCCACAGAATGGGGTGGTCAGACATTCAGAATGGGGGATCGCTGGTCGAACCCGCTGGATCAGTGGCCCGATCCGGAAGTATACATACACTATCCCAGCGGTCAGAATCTTGCATACGTGGATATCCGAAACCTGAACCGTACCTGGCCCGGCAGGGTAAACGGTACCTTAACGGAAAAAACTTGTTATGCCTTCATGCAGCTAATCCGGGAAGAAGGAGTTGACCTGGTGATTGACCTGCACGAAGCAGAGTTACAGTACCCGGTAATTAACACCATTGTGGCGCATGATAAGGGTCTCGAAATGGCAACCCTGGTCTCTATGATTCTGGCTGATATGGAGGGATTCAGCATGGGGTCTGAATTTTCGCCAAAAAACCTGCATGGTCTGTCGCATCGCGAAATAGGAGATCACTCCGATGCCATCTCCCTGCTTTTTGAAGCGCCGGAACCGTTCCTGGATGCAACCCGGGGTATTACCAGCCGTGAACAATTGCTGGAAGGGAAAGATGATTTTGTTGTAAAAGCCGGTGAGCATGGTCTGCTTTTCGCTCCCATCGATGAAAATGGGTGGCCCATAAAAGTGCGGGTTGGACGGCACACGTCAAGCATCCTGCAAACCATGGAGTGCTGGAATGAATATTACCCCGATAAAGAGCTTATGTGTGATAATGTTCCACGCTATGCTGATCTGATTGAAAACGGGGTCGGTTATTACCTGAAGGACCCGGATAAAGAAGATCAGGATAATGTAATCTATGAGTAATCAAATAAAAACCAAATTTATGAAACCAAACCGCATCGTTAATATTGCATTACTGCTGACACTTTTTCTGTGTGTATTCACACAGTCCTCTTTTAAATCCTCTGTCCTGGTTCATGAGGAACCGGGTGCCTGCACCAGCATCATGGTTGGCAGGCTGGCTTCAACGGATGGTTCGGTTATGACCAGTCACAGTTGTGACGGCCCTTACCGCACATGGTTAAACATTGTTCCCCATCAAAAACACGAACCGGGCTCCATGCGGAAAGTCTACTGGGGCACCATGCATACGGAAACTGCATGGGATGTGCGGAACCTGATTGAAAAGGGTGAAATCCCGCAGGTGGAAGAGACCTACTCCTATTTCAATGTCTGTTATCCTGCCATGAATGAGAAACAGCTTGCCATTGGAGAAACTACCATTGGAGGTAAAAGGGAGCTGATCAATGATGATGGGCTTTTCGTAATCGAGGAGCTTCAACGAATAGCCCTTGAGCGGTGCACCAATGCCCGGGATGCGATAAAATTGATGGGCAAGTTGGCTTACGAATACGGATATGGAGATTATGGTGAATGCCTGACCGTTGCCGATAAAAAAGAGGTCTGGCATTTTGAAATATTCGGCTCCAGTTTTGCCTATGACGAGCCAAAAGCGGTTTGGGCTGCTGTTCGTATACCGGATGACCACGTGGGTATTTCAGCAAACATACCACGCATCAGTACGCTGGATCTTGATAATCCCGATTTTTACATGGCTTCGGAGAATGTTTTTTCACTTGCCGAAGAGCTGGGTTACTGGGATCCGGAAAGCAAGGAACCCTTTAAATTCTGGAAAGCATACAGTGAAGGAAAACCCTATTCATGGCGTGAGTTTTATGTTCTTAGCACCATGGCTCCATCCCTGAACCTTACTATGGATATGGAAGAACTGCCCTTCTCGGTTAAACCGGATAAAAAAGTGGATATTCGTGATGTCATGAAGTATTACCGGGAAACCTACGAAGGAACTGAGTTTGATATGACGAAAAACCTGAAGGTGGAAAGACGCCTACGGTGGGGGGAACGACGGGAAGAAGGGGCAGAACCTGAAATAATTACAAGTCCCCTGGCCAATCCCTTCATGGGATACGAGGAACGCAATTTCCTGAATGCACTAAAACCTGGAGTGGTTGAAGGCGTCAGAACTATCGCGATCAGTGGATGTTCCTATTCACAGATTGTACAGTGCCGCGACTGGCTGCCCGATGAAATTGGCGGGGTTGCATGGTTTTCGTTTGATAATCCGGGTGCAAGTCCCCGGTTACCGATCTACGCAGGAACCCTTTCGCTGCCTGAAAGTTTTAATATATGCGCCCAGCACCGGTACCGGGAAGATGCTGCCTGCTGGCATTTCAGGAGAACAAACCGCCTGGCTGAAGTCAGGTGGGGATATGCCCGCGAATACATTGAAGAAGCTGTGAAAGCGTTTGAAGATAAAGCATTGACAGAACTACCAATGATTGATAAAAAGGCGCTTGAACTGTATAATGCCGAAAAGGGTAAGGAGCCGGAACTGGATGAAAACGGAAATCCAAAACCGCCAAAATACCGTGAATTCATTACAAGCTATTCGAAAGATTTTGCACGGGCAGCCATGAACAAATGGTGGGAACTGGGCGACGAGTTCTGGCATATGTTCGGAAGGGGCTTTTAATCCCATCTGCCTTAAACAGGTATTCATTATATATCGAACACAAAAAAACTGGATATGAAAAAAACATTCCTTGTTTTTTCACTCTCTCTTGCTCTGTTGTTGCTATTCAATCAATTTGCAGACCCGGAGAAGAAAATACCCCGTTCTCCCGAGGAGACAGAATTCGATGGATGCACCAGTATCATTGTTGGAAAAGCAGCATCCATGGATGGTTCAACCATAACCTCGCACACATGCGACAGCCGTACGGACAGGACCTGGATCAATATTGTTCCCCACAAAAAGCACCAGCCAGGGGATGAATGTGCCGTTTACCTCGAACCAAAAAGATCCAAAGGCCCGGATGATGCGGATATTATTGAGGCAGGCTTTATACCACAGGTTTCTGAAACTTATGCGTTCATAAATACTGCTTATCCTGTCATGAATGAATACCAGCTGGCAATTGGTGAAACAACATTCGGTGGAAAGCGGGAATTGCGATCGCAGGAGGGACTTCTGAATTGTCCGGAACTTTACCGGCTGGCTCTTGAAAGAGCAAAAACCGCCCGTGAAGCGATCCGTGTAATTGATGAACTGACCCGCGAATATGGATACAATGACTGGGGTGAATGTTTCACTTTTGCTGATCCGGATGAAACCTGGCATTTTGAAATAATGGGGCCCGGTCGTGGAAAAATCGGGGCTGTCTGGGCAGCAGTGCGAATTCCCGATGATGAGGTCGGTGTGTCGGCAAACTTAAGCCGTATTCGCCAGCTTAACCTTGATGATGCGGACAACTACATGGCATCAGAGAATGTCTTTTCATTGGCTGAAGAACTGGGCTGGTGGAATAAAAATAGTGGAGAACCGTTCGAATTCTGTTATGCCTATGCAGACCGCAGAAGCATGGCATGCCGGAGACGGGAATGGCGGGTATTAAGCCTGGTTGCACCCTCACTGAACCTTGATCCCAACGGGGAAAATTTCCCCTTTTCCGTAAAACCGGAAAAGAAATTATCGGTGCAGGATGTCCTGGAAATGTTCCGTAACTATTACCAGGATACCCCATTCGACATGACATCATCACTAACCACTGTCGACCGCAATGGCGATGTGGTGAAAAGCCCGGTGGCAAATCCCTTTATGGATAACGATACAAGGGTACTACTCAAAGTCCCCTATGAACGAACCATTGCCTGCTCGCGGGCTACTTATGTCCAGGTTACCCAATCAAGGAACTGGCTGCCCGATCCAATCGGCGGTGTGGTCTGGCTGGGATACGATAACCCGGCAACAACCCCTCACCTACCCTTTTATTGCGGCATGACAGCAATGCCTGAGTCGTACATGATCGACGGCCGGGAAAAATTCCGCCGCGATTGTGCCTGGTGGGCTTTCCGCCGTGTCAGCAAACTCACCGGCTTCAGGTACCAGGTCATGAGCAAAGAAGTGGAAAACGTATGGAGAGAAATTGAAAACAATGCCTTCTCCGAAAAGAAAACCTTTGAGGAGGAAATGGTTGAACTCTATGAAAAGAATCCTGAGAAAGTTATAGAGTTGCTGACGAAGTACTCCGTTGATATGGCAAATGATGCCGTAGAACGATACTGGAAACTTGGGGATGACCTGTGGAGTTTGTATCATAACTATTTTTAATCAGCACCTGTGCTTTTTTAGCTCTGTAGGAGCGTAAGATAATAGGGGGATGTGTCACAACCCCTTGTCGACTCAGAGAGTCGACCTACATAGTTTCTCGTGTCATAGAGGCTTGTCAGCATAACCGGTAAGTCCGGATATTCCATACATCATGTAGGGCGACTTTTTAAGTCGTCCCCTTTGCTGAAAGGAGGGTGAACATAACGTCACCATAAACGCCGGAACTACGCTGTGAATTAAAGCACGATCCGCTTCATCCGGCGGAATGCATAAACCCTGATTAGGAGAATAGCATATTTAAAAAATAACCAACATGACGCCACAGGATCTTTTCAAGGAAATCCGTACCTATTGCCAGGCAAATGCCAGTGAAGCCATAGTAAAAAAATACAAAAGGTATTTTAAAGAAGGGTATGATGCATACGGGCTTACACGCGAATTGCTGGAAAATAAGGTTAACGAAATAACAACACTTGAAGGTGTCGACCTGGATTTGGTATATAAAACCAGTCCGTTGTTGCTGAAGACGGGAAAATATGAAGAGACCAGCTTTGCTATCCTGCTGTTGAATGCCTTCTCGAAGCAGTTTGATAAAACCACATTTATTGAGATCGGAAAGTGGTTTGATATTGGGATCAACAACTGGGGCCATACGGATGCACTCTGTGCTTATTTTTTTCGTGAGTTCTTCAAGAGAAAGATCATTCCTTTGAACGATCTCTCTTCGTGGAGGAAAGCCGTCAACAAGTACCAGCGGCGGGCTGTGCCCGTTGCCATGATCGAAATCCTCAGGGCAAAAGGCGATTTTGATGGTTTGCTTGAATTTATCGAACCGATGATGCCCGATCAGGAACGGGTGGTGCACCAGGGACTCGGATGGTTCCTCCGGGAAGCATGGAAAAGATATCCCGAACCTGTGGAAACCTTCCTGATGAAATGGAAAGATTCAGCCCCCCGGTTGATCTTCCAGTATGCTACAGAGAAGATGAGTAAAGATGAACGGGTGAAATTCAGAAGAGAAAAAAGCAAATAACAAATTACAGACACCAAATTTCAAATAAACTACAAATTTCAAATTCCAATGTCTGAGACATTAGAAGTTATCCTTAACGATTTGTTGGCACTAATCCATGAAAAGAAAGAAAAAATCCGGTTCAACAGTTATGAAACATTTGGAAAGTACTTTGAAACCAGTGAAAATAAAAAAAACATTGTGGACTTTGCAAAGCCCAGCTTTATAGTCCAAGCCCCAAAGCACAGAAACTGGCGAAGAGATTTCTGCTGCACAGAGGGTAATTAAATTGTAACTCAGAAGTAACTCAGTAATTCGATTGTAAAAATGAATCAGGGTAAATTTTTCTCTCTTCTTCTGCTTATTATGGTTTTGAGGATTGGAACATTGTCAGGTCAAAGCAGCCTGGGTATCTTCGATAATCATACGGATATTGGCCATTGTAAAACGAAAGGTTTTGCAACGTACAATCCGGATGATCAAACCTTCACTGTTGGTGGTGCCGGAACGAACATGTGGTTTGACCGGGATGAGTTTCATTATGTTTGGACTACCCTTCAGGGAGATTTCATCCTCAGGGCTGAAGTAAAATTTCTTGGGAAGGGTGTCGAACCGCATAGAAAGGTCGGCTGGATCATCAGAAACAATCTGGATAGTAATTCTCAACATGTTAATGCCACCACTCATGGCGATGGACTGGCTTCATTACAATACCGTAAAACGGCAGGCGGAGAAACGGAAGAAGTTGTTTCAACAGATTCATTTCCGGATGTTATTCAGCTGGAAAGACGAGGAAGTACTTTTATCATGTCAACCGCCCGTTTTGGCAGTGAGTTCACCAGTGTACAGATGAATTCCATGGAGCTGGATAATGAGGTATATGCCGGAATATACGTTTGCTCACACAATCCGGACATTCTTGAGACGGCAGTTTTCCGGAATATCAGGATCATTAAACCGGCAGATCCTGGTTTTCAGCCCTATACCGACTACACTGGAAGCCGCCTTGAGGTCATGGATATCGAATCAGGACACAGGGTAGTACTCCACAATTCACGGCATTCGATACAGGCTCCAAACTGGACTGTGGATGGAAAAAAACTGATCTATAATTCAAAAGGCCATTTGTATCAGTTTAATCTTAAAAATCATTCCATAACGCCATTGAATACGGGATTTGCAACCAACAACAACAACGACCACGTATTGTCATTCGATGGAACGTTACTGGGCATCAGTCATCATAACCGGGAAGATGGAGGCGCTTCGACAATCTATTATCTGCCCGTCGAGGGGGATTCAACGCCGGTTGTGGTAACAAAGCCGGGTGTTGGTGCCTCCTATCTGCATGGATGGTCTCCTGATAATAAAATGATGGTATTCACCGGCAACAGAAAGGGTCAATATGATATTTACAGGGTCGACATACAGACTGGGAAAGAAGAACAACTTACCGATCAAAGCACCCTGGATGATGGCCCCGAATACAGTCCGGACGGTAAATACATTTTTTTTAATTCTTCACGAAACGGAAAAATGAAGCTCTGGAAGATGGATACAAACGGGAAAAATCAAAGGCAATTAACCTTCGACGGTTATAACGATTGGTTTCCCCATGTGAGCCCGGATCAGCAATGGATCGTATTTCTTTCCTTTCCAAAAGAAATCGAACCGGATGACCATCCTTTCTACAAACACTGCCTGTTGCGTGTCATTCCTTTTACAGGAGGGCAACCCAGGGTTATTGGTTATATTTATGGAGGACAAGGGACCATCAACGTTCCCAGCTGGTCACCGGACAGCAAAAAAATAGCATTTGTCACCAATTCAAAGATGTAAGTTCTATGCAATGGTCATGTGATGGTTTACCCTGTGAAATCCTGCATAGCTGGAGCGGCTTTGCCGCTATTTCACGGGGTCATGTAATGGTAACTCGATAGTAACTTAGTAGTAATTCGATGGTAATTCAATTGTCATACAATTGTTATACCCTGCCAGTCATAGACAGGGATGCCGGTGACATAACGTATAACTTATAACCCCTTCTCTTAACCATTAACATTTAACCATTAACAAATCACTTTTGTCTTGTTTCACTCACCCCGCCGTTGGCGGGATGGTTCGACAATCATTTTTCAGTTCAACTTT